>JBASYW010000026.1:0-2553 GCA_049277715.1 Dethiobacteria bacterium
ATGTTACTACCGGCTGAGGGTGGGGATCGGAAGGCCACCCTCCGATATGGAGCCAAGATTCTATCGGCTGAGGAGCCTGAGCGTTACCGAAGCTGAAATTCTGACCCGGGCTGAAGAGAGATCGACCGAGGCGATACTGGTAATGCTCGCAGAGGGTTTTGATGCGGCCATGAATAAATTTAATGTATTGACATAGAACGGCGCATGTGTTAAGATTATTCAAAATATATCAAACAAAGGCCATGACGGGGAGAAGTAGGGCAGATATTTTTTCAGCAGAGACACGGGATCGGCGGCTGAAAGTCCCGTGGCTAAAATACTGTTTGAAGTTCGCCTCCGAGCTGACGGCTGAAACTCGCAGGATGGGCAAGTAGGCCGGAACGGGTTCTTCACCGTTACCATGAAGCAGGTATAAGGAGTAGCTGTCTGGTATTCCCGTACCGGGTAAATGAGAAAACTGAAAAAAGGCGGTTAAATTAGGGTGGTACCGCGGAAGCAAAAAGCTTCACGCCCCTATGAAAGGGCGTGAAGCTTTTATTTTATTTATCTGCGCATGTAAACAATAGAGAAGGAAATGAAAATTTGGGGGGAGCGGCATGATCATTGTTATGAAGCTCAATGTCGGAGAGGCACAGGTTAATCAGGTCAAGGAAAAACTGCATCAGAGAGGATACAGGACCCATCTTATTTATGGCACGGAACGGCTGGTTATCGGTGCCATCGGACGGGAGAATCACCCGGTACCGACAGGGCTGGAGACGATGCCGGGGGTTGAAAAGGTAGTCAATATTATGGTTCCTTACAAGCTGGTAAGCCGGGAGGCCAAGCAGGAAAATACCGTAATCGATGTGGGAGATATCAGTGTAGGGAGCGAGGAAGTTATAATAATGGCCGGTCCCTGTGCGGTTGAAAGTTTTGATCAGATCTACAGGATCGCCAGGGGGGTACGGGAAGGGGGCGCTCATTTCTTGCGCGGCGGCGCATTTAAACCGCGTTCTTCTCCTTACAGTTTCCAGGGGCTGGAAGAGGAAGGCCTTAAATTCATGGCCGAGGTAAGAAAGAAGACGGGCATGAAGATTGTAACGGAGGCGATTACCCCCGGGGATATCGAGTTGATTGATGCTTATGCCGATATTATCCAGGTCGGGGCAAGGAACATGCAGAATTATGCATTGTTGAAGGAATTGGGCCGATGCCGGAAGCCGATTCTTCTGAAGAGAGGCCTGGCCTCCACGATCGAGGAGTGGCTGATGTCGGCAGAGTATATTCTAAATGAGGGCAATTACCGCGTCATTCTGTGCGAGAGGGGGATCAGAACCTTTGAAAATTATACCCGTAATACCCTGGATATAAGTTCCATCCCCATCGTGAAAAAACTTTCCCATCTTCCCATCATCGTTGATCCCAGCCACAGTGCGGGAGACTGGAGCCTGGTCTTCCCTCTGGCCAAAGCGGCCATCGCCGCCGGAGCCGATGGAATAATAGTGGAAGTCCATCACAACCCCGGTGAAGCTCTCTGTGACGGATCGCAATCGTTAACGCTGGAAAGTTTCCGCCTGATGATGAACCGGTTGCCCGCGGTGGCGGCGGCGGTCGATCGCAAGATAGTCAGACCCTCGGTCGGCGGGGTTATCAATAAAGAGGAGATGATCGGGGCGGATGGATAATTATCTGGGGTTCTTGGGGCCGCGGGGCACATTTACGGAAGAGACGGCCCTGCTTTATATGCATGGGCAAGATGAACGCCTCAAGGAGTATGATACCATCGATCGGATCATAGAGGATGTGGCTGCCGGAGCTCTTGCCCGGGGGGTTGTGCCGATTGAAAACTCCCTGGAAGGGAGCGTAAACATCACCCTCGATATGTTGGTGCAGAGCAGCGGTGTTTATATTAATCAGGAACTGTTATATCCTGTATCCCACTGCCTGTTGACCCCCGAGGGGATCAAATTATATGATATCAGGGAGGTGTATTCTCATCTTCAGGCCTTTTCGCAATGCCGGATATTTTTAAAGGAGAAACTCGGTACCGTAAATTACGTATCCATGGAGAGCACGGCCGCGGCAGCAAGGACCGTGGCTTTGCTGGGTGGAAACAGAGCGGCCATAGCCACCCGCAGGGCGGCGGGAATTTTCGGGTTAAATATACTTTTATCCGCCATACAGGATGGGAACGGAGATGACAAATACAACAACGTGACCAGGTTTGTAGTGATATCACCTGCAGACCATCCCCCGACCGGGAACGACAAGACCTCGATCATTCTATCCATAAAAGATGGCCCGGGCAGTCTTTATAATATTCTGGGCCTCTTTGCCGCAAGAGGTATCAACCTGACCCGGATCGAATCACGCCCGGCACGAAAAACGCTCGGTGAATACCTCTTTTTTATTGACTTTGAAGGCCATCGCCAGGAGAAAAATGCCGGAGAACTTCTTGATGAATTGGTGGCCAGAGTTAATTTTATCAAGATGCTTGGCTCTTACCCCTCTCTTAATTTAATATCATAACAAATAAGGTATAATAATATATTGTTACCCCAAAGATAATCG
>JBASYW010000027.1:0-5705 GCA_049277715.1 Dethiobacteria bacterium
GCATCGGGGATGGGAAAACCGTCTACCAAGATAAAATCGGGCGGCACCAACAGAGCTTTAACTGCATCGGCCATGGCCAACAAAGTGGCACGATAAATATTTAGAGCATCTATCTGCTCTACTTCAACGATGCCCACGCCCATATCAAGCAATTCCTTTAAAAGATGATCATAAAGTATATCTCTATTTTGAGGGGTCAGTTTTTTTGAATCGTTAAGACCAATAAAATCTATATCCAGAGGAAGGATAACTGCCGCAGCCACAACCGGCCCGGCCAGAGGCCCCCTGCCGGCCTCATCCACGCCGGCGATAAGCGTGTACCCGGCATCGCGTGCCGCCAATTCGTATTTTTTCAGCTTATGAAGGCGCATTATCTCCTTCTTCTTCTCTTCTTCTTTCTTTAAATATCTTTTAATAAGCTTCCGGACCCCTTTTCTTGGATCCTTCTCGAGTAATTCAAACTGTTTTTTGTCAAGAAGATTATCATCCAACATCCGTGCTATCTTCTTCAATGTTAATTCTTGCACCTTTATCTCCCTATCCATTATAGATTCACCGGTAGCTCCATGGAATAACGGCCCAACAACCCGTCCCTGTATTCTTTCAATAATATATGCGCCGCCTGGTTCAAATCAATCTCCCCTCCGGCCTTGAGACAACCTCTTCTTGAACCTATCCACCCTAGTATCTCATCCGTATGTAAAGCACCATCAGGTATCCGGTCACCGAACCTTCTGCCTATTCCCTCTTTAAATCCCTCGATTCCCGATTCCTGCAGCAACCAATCCGTTACCTCCAGAGGATCAAATTGAGAATCTTCCAGCACCCCTAGAGAAGCCAAGACATTAAAAGTTTTATCGTTGACAAAAGGCTGAATAATACCAACGGTGTCAAGCAGTTCCCAGCCTTCTTTAAGCCTTATCCATTGCCTTCCACGTGTAATTCCGGGTCGATCCCCGGTTTTTGCAGCTTTTCTCCTCAATAATGAATTGATGATCGTTGACTTGCCAACATTGGGAATCCCGGCCACCAAGATCCTATGGGGGCATCTGAATCTTGTTCTCTTTGAATGAGCATTTAACCTGTCCAGTATTGAAAATATTGTTGAGGCAGGATGCCGGATACTGAAGGAAAGTGCAGACATGCCTTCTTTTTTATAATAATAAAGCCATTTATCGGTGATCTTCGGATCGGCCAAATCAGATTTGTTGAGGACAATGATCTTCTGAATTTTCCCGATAATTTTTCCGAGAGCGGGGTTACTGCTACTTTGCGGAGCACGTGCATCCAGAACTTCAATAACATAATTTACCGCCTTTATCTGCTCCTCTATCTCCTTTAAATGGCGTGCAGAACCATGATTTATGTTCTTCCTGTTCAACTTAAATACCCCTTAATTTATGCGGCGGGCCTGATCAAAAGGCCAGAAAACCACACAGGCGCGTCCCTTTACTTTTTCCAGGGAAACAAATCCAACATCAGGGTAGCGGCTATCTCTGCTATTGGAGCGATTGTCACCAAGGACAAATATATGTCCGGGAGGTACTGTTACGGGGCCATAATCCAACATCGTGCAGTTCTTTAAATAAGGTTCATCGACCGGCAACCCGTTGCAATACAGTTGATTGTCAATTATCTGGATCGTATCTCCCTCCACCCCCACCGTTCTTTTAATAAAATCACGGCGGTCATGGTAATTAAATACAACGACATCTCCATGTTCCGGGTTATAAAAATGATAAACCATTTTATTGACGATTATTCTCTCTTTATGATTCAGTGTTGGAAGCATCGATTCCCCTTCCACCAGAAAATGCTCCAGCACGAACATTCTAAATAATAAGGCGAGGATCACGGCAATAATAATTGAACGAGCCCATTCCCATATCTCTTTTAGCAAAGCGATAGACCTCTCTTCAGGCAACGGTTAGTAACGATCCCGGTAAATTGAAGCATGGAGAAAAATGACCGCATTCTTTCAACTACAACTAGCGCTTTTCTTTGATGCGGGATTTTTTGCCGGTGAGTTTCCTTAAATAATAAAGACGAGCACGCCTGACTGCTCCCCTCTTTACCACTTCGATACGCGATATCATGGGAGAATGCAAAGGGAAGATCCTCTCTACCCCGACTCCGAATGATACCCGGCGCACGGTGAAAGTTTCCCTGGAACCTCCTCCGCGCTTTCGGATTACAACCCCTTCAAATATCTGGGTTCTTTCCCGAGTTCCCTCAACTACTTTTACGTGAACCCTTACCTGATCACCGGGTGAAAAATCCGGAATATCTTTCTTCAGGTACTGTTTTTCAACATCACGTATTGTCTCCATTGGATTGCCTCCTCGAATTAATGCCCGTAAAATCCCAATTTTACCGAGGCATATTATAGCATACAGATATTTCTTTTACAAACAAAACATCGAACCGAAACGGCTCAATGACTTTACTTCAACCAATATCTCCTTCTTCGGATATCTTATCATTTTTATCAAGCAGGTCCGGTCTGCGCTCACGGGTAGTGTCCACCGCTTGCTGATGACGCCATTCTTTAATCAGCCCATGATTTCCCGATAATAATACATCGGGAACCAAATACCCCTTGAATACCGGAGGTCTGGTGTACTGGGGATACTCCAGCAACCCATCGGCAAACGAAAAAGATTCATCCTTTACCGCCTCATCATCCAGAAGCCCCGGCAGAAGCCTTACCACTGCATCGGTTACCGCCATAGCCGGAATCTCCCCACCGGTCATGATGTAATCGCCGATTGATATCTCTTCATGAACAAGGTATTGACGCACCCGTTCGTCTACCCCCTCATAATGGCCGCATAACAAAACAACATGTTCTTCTGCGGCGATTCCGGCCGCGGCCTCCTGATCAAAGACCTTGCCCTGTGGAGATAGCAGAATCACACGTGGCACCCCCTTGCTGCGGGAACTCAGTTCCTTTACCGCCGCAAATAACGGTTCCGGCTTCAAGATCATTCCCCGGCCTCCGCCATAAGGATAATCATCAACCTGGCGATGCTTGCCCTCGGCATAATCTCTCAGATCAACGACATTGATTTTGACCAGGCCCTTTTCTATCGCCCTTTTAATCATACTTTCCTGAAAGGGACCATTAAACATCTCCGGAAATATGGTAACAATGTCGATATGCATAGCATCCTCCAAACAAATTACAGATCCAAGAGTCCTTCCGGCAAATCAACCCGCATTCTGCCACTCTCGATACTTATCTCTTTTATAATTTCTTTGACCGCCGGCATGAGGAATTCTCCCCCTCCGGACTTATTAACCACATAAATATCCTGAGCTCCCGAAGAAAGAATTTCTTTGATAGTACCAAGAAGATCTCCTTCCTCCGTATAAACCTGCAACCCTACAATCTCATTATAATAATAATGACCTGAAGGCAGTCTCACTCTCTCTTCCGGTAAGATATATAATTTTTTGCCTCTCAATGCATCCGCTTCTTCACGGCTGTCTGTTCCTTGAAGTTTGATGACCCATAACTTACCTTGAATCCGGGCTTTTTCAACTTCCACAACTCTCATCTTCCCCGATTTGCTTATTCTTACATTTTTTAATCGATAACAACGGTCCAAAAAATCTGTATGTGGGAAGACCTTTATCTCACCCTTCAAACCATGGCTGGAAACGACCATGCCGATAACAACCAGATTGGGCTTCATATCATTACCTCTGTTTACATTTCTTATTCTATTATCTCCACCATTACTCTTTTGTTCTCTTTGATCGCCGCCGCTCCTACAACAATGCGTATTGCTTTGGCGATCCGTCCCTGTTTGCCAATGACCTTACCCATATCTTCAGGTGCCACCCTTAGCTCCAGAATAATAGAACGCTCCCCTTCAACTTGTTGCACATCTACTTGTTCAGGGTAATCTACCAATGATTTAGCAATGTATTCTACTAACTCTTTCATAGCAAACCTCCTTAGCTTAATTAGTAACCGCTTTTTCGAGCAGTTTCTTTACCCTATCGGAAGGCTTCGCTCCTTTTGATACCCAATATTCAACTTTTTCCCGATTAACAAATAAAGTAGTCGGGCTGGTGGTAGGATTGTAATAACCTACTTCCTCAATAAACCTGCCATTTCGAGGAGAACGTGAGTCTGCAACTACGATACGGTAAAAAGGTTGTTTTTTTGCCCCCATTCTCTTCAAACGTATCCGTACAGCCAAATTAACACCTCCTTTCTATAATTAATTACATAAAAGGAAACCCTTTATTCCTTTTAAACTTCTTGAACCCTTTCTTCTCCATGGCCCCCAGCCTTTTCATCATCTTTTTCATCTGTTCAAATTGTTTAAGAAGCCTGTTTACATCTTGAACATTGGTGCCGCTGCCCATAGCAATCCTCTTGCGCCTGCTGCTGTTTATCATGTGGGGGTTAACTCGTTCCGACCTGGTCATGGAGTTTATAATGGCCTCAGTTACAACCAGTTGTTTTTCACCAAGAGATAAATCTTTAATCTCTCTTGGAATCCCGGCCCCTCCGGGGATAAGGTCTATTATTTCGTTCAATGAACCCATCTTCTTAATCTGTACCAATTGCTCCTGGAAATCTTCCAGGGTAAACTGTTGACTATAAAGCTTCTTTTCCAGTTCAGCCGCTTTCTCTTTGTCTAAAGCCGATTCTGCTTTTTCAATCAAGGAAAGGATGTCACCCATCCCCAAAATTCTTTTAACCATCCGGTCCGGGTAAAATGGCTCAAGCCCCTCGATCTTCTCTCCGGTACCGATAAACTTGATCGGACACCCTGTTACCGTTTTTATGGAGAGAGCGGATCCTCCTCTGGTGTCCCCATCCAACTTGGTAAGAATTACCCCCGTCAGAGAAACTTTCTTGTTAAACTCCTCAGCAATATTAACCGCATCCTGGCCGGTCATCGCATCAACAACCAGAAGCACCTCCTGAGGATTTAAAGTCTCCTGTAAAAGGGAAAGCTCCTCCATTAAATCATCGGCTACATGCAGCCGGCCGGTTGTATCCACGATAATTACATCATGGTCTTCACTTTCGGCATAGCTTATTGCCTTGCGGCAGACATCGAGGGGGGTATCTCCACCGGCATATACGGGTAGAGAAACCTCGGCGGCATAGATTTTTATTTGCTCAATCGCTCCCGGACGTTGTAAATCCGCTGCAACCAGAAGCGGACGTTGTCCTTTGCCACGAAGATGAAAGGCAAGTTTGACCGCGGTTGTTGTTTTGCCCGCCCCCTGAATTCCGGCCAGTAATATAATTGTCGGTGGCGTTGAAGCCATCTTTATCTGGCTGTTATCCTGTTCAAGCAACGCCGTCAATTCTTCCCTGACAATTTTAATAACCTGTTGTGCCGGTGACAGACTCTTTAAAACCTCGTGTCCAACAGATCTTTCCTTCACCGCTGAAATAAGACTTTTTACTACTTTAAAATTTACATCCGCTTCAAGAAGAGCGATCCTTATTTCACGCAGTGCCGCCTCCACATCTTTTTCATTTAACTTGCCTTTTCCTTTAAGACGCTTGAAGACATCCTGTATTTTCTCCGAAAGAGAATTAAACATCGCTACATACCTCTTTTATTTATTTGAAATAAAATCATTCTTAATTCTCATTTTCCTCAACCAGTTCCTTGACAATCCTTCTTACCGCCTCGATTTCCCGCCCCTGCATCTCCGATGCTGATAAT
>JBASYW010000028.1:0-4595 GCA_049277715.1 Dethiobacteria bacterium
ACCCTTTATTTATCGGCCGCCGGCTCTTTGAAGACCCCCAAAGGATATACGCTTAACGATTTATGCTCGATCCTCTCCACCGCCTCAACGGGTGAAAGCCTCCAATTCGTCGGGCAGGCGGAAACAAATTCAACCAGGGAGAAACCTTTGCCTTGCAGCTGAATTTCAAAAGCTCTATTAACCGCCTTCCTAGCCCTGCGGATATGTGCGGGTGTATGACAGGCAACCCTCTCCACGTAGGCGGTCCCTTCCAGATGGGAGATCATCTCCGATACCCTGATAGGAAAACCATCGCCGATCGGCCTTCTCCCCAGGGGAGTGGTCGTTGTCTTCTGGCCGGGAAGAGTGGTCGGCGCCATCTGCCCGCCGGTCATCCCGTAAACGCTGTTATTGACAAAAAAGACGGTAATATTTTCTCCACGATTGGCGGTATGGATGATCTCGGAAGTGCCGATCGCCGCCAGGTCGCCATCCCCCTGATAGGTGAAGACAATCCGATCGGGAAGCACTCTTTTGATCCCCGTTGCCGTTGCCGGGGCACGGCCGTGGGATGCTTCACAGCAATCGACGGCGATGTAATCATAAAGAAAGACGCCGCAGCCCACCCCGATCACACCGATGGTTTTGGAAGCGATGTTGTGAAAGTCGATCGCCTCGGCAATAAGACGGTGTATCACCCCGTGGTGACAACCGGGACAGAAGTGAAACGGGTTCGGCAGTAAACAGGAAGGTTTGCCAAATACTTTTTTCTCGGTAATCGGAATCAACTTCTCTCCCCGCCTTCGTATATTTTTTTAATTTCAGACAGTATATCTGCAGGGGTGGGGATAACCCCACCCGGATACCCCGTAAAGAACACTTCTCCTTCACCGCCCGCGGCCAGGCGCACATCATACAGCATCTGGCCTGTATTCATCTCCACCACCAGGGCACGACCGGCTTTTTTTATAGCCTCCCTTACCTCCTCCTGCGGGAAGGGGTAAAGGGTAATCGGTCTGACCAGGCCCACCCTGAGCCCGTTCTCCCGCGCCCTTTTCAGCGCCGTCTGAGCGATGCGGGAACATGATCCGAAAGAGATCAGAACCAGGGAAGCATCATCGGGAAGATCCACCTCGGCACGCGCTTCTTTCTGCACCAGCTCGGTGTATTTGGCATGGAGTTTCCAGTTATGCACATTCATCTCGCCATCGCCCAGATAGAGCGATTTGATGAACTGCGGAGGCCTTCCATCGGCCCCGCTTAACGCCCACGGCTTGGGCGGCGCTTCCGCCGTGGAGGGATTGATGACCACCGGCTCTTTCATCTGACCGAGGATCGCATCACCGAGGATCATCGCCGGATTGAGATAGGTATCGGCAAGCCGGAAAGCCTCGATCGCCAGATCATACATCTCCTGAACAGAGTTGGGAGCAAGGACAATAAGGCGGTAATCGCCATGGCCGCCGCCATGAACGGCCTGCTTGTAGTCGCCCTGGGTGGGTGCAATCCCCCCCAGCCCGGGACCGCTGCGGGTGATATTGACGATCACACCGGGAAGTTCGGACCCGGCCATATAGGAGATACCTTCCTGCATCAGGGAGATCCCCGGACCCGAAGATGAAGTCATAGCCCTTGCTCCGGCGGCAGCCGCACCCATCAACATATTGATGGAGGCAAGTTCGCTCTCCGCCTGGATGAACACCCCGCCCACCTTGGGCAGATGCGCGGAGAGGTACTCGGGGATATCGTTCTGAGGTGTAATCGGATATCCGAAATAATAGCGGCATCCCGCATCGATTGCTCCACGGGCCAGAGCCACACAGCCCGTCAAGAGAAGCCTTTCTCCCTCCAAATCAGAATCACTCCTACTGCTCGTTTGAATTGAATTGAAACCCGGGTTAATACTAAATTAAAATGAAGGCGGGTTGTCGATCAGCGATCTTCTTTTTTTATCTGGAATTGCTGTATACTTCTATGGCCACATCGGGGCAAACTTCGGCACATAGCTTGCAGGCCCGACAATCCCGGTCATCTTTTTTCTTGAAACTGGCGACCGGGTAGCCTTTACGATTATAGGTATTGTTGATGACGATAAGCCCCCGCGGGCAAGCTTGGACACAGTAACCGCAGCCCTTACAACGTTCGATGTCAAATACTATCCTGCCCATGGCTTATCCTCCCCCTTCTACTGTTTCCGTTCTTTTTTTATCTTTTATCCTGAAAAATCGTCTGTTAATTAAAATACACTAACTTTAATCATAAATTATTTGTCCCCGTTTCGTCAACACCGACTTGATAAATTAACCCGGACCGGAGATTGCCCGAAAAGACTTTGGGCCCGGTGGCCATCTGCCGGCATAATCCCCGGCCGGGTCAATATGCATCGGCCTTTTCAGCAGGAATCGAAGATGACCCTTTGGGGGCAGGTGTAGACATTGAAGCGGCGACCGCGGCCAAAACCGATCATCGTAATCTGCATCTTTTCCGCAATTTTAATCCCCAATGTGGTCGGAGCGGAGCGCGAAACGACGACCGGCACGTCCAATTTGGCCGCCTTTAACATCATCTCCGCCGAAAGACGGCCGCTGGTGACCAGTATCTTGTCTTTGATATCAACCTCACCCCAGAGACTCTCCCCGACAATTTTGTCGATGGCGTTATGGCGGCCGATATCCTCGGAGAAGAAAAGGATCCTGTCACGATCGCAGAGCGAAGCGCTGTGGACGCCTCCGGTCTGCTTGAAGACTAGGGCCCGTTCCTGCATCTGCTGCATCAGGGCCATGATCCGGGATGAATTGATCTGAAAATTACCGGCAATGGGCTTGATGTGCAGGGAATTCCAGGCACTGAAAAAGGTGGTGCCTCCACCCAAACCGGTCGTGACGGTTCTGCATCGCTGAAACTTTTCAGCCGGCGCAACCTGTCGGCGGGTTACGACAGAAACCAGACCCTGTCGGGGATCAACCTGCAGATCTTGTACATCCTCTTTAGTCTCGATAAAACCTTCGGCGCGCAGGAATCCCAGGGCCAGATAATCGATTTTAACCGGCGTGCAGAGAAGGCTCACCAGTTCTCTTTCATTCAAACAGATCGTAACCGGCTGCTCACACACGATCCTGTCTTCGGTTACATCGGTGTTATCGTCCTTGAACATCAGCACTTTCTTCTTCTTGAATTCCTTCACCCGGCTCACCTTCCGCTCTGATAAACCTCGAAATAAAAAGCTCCGTTCCCGGAGCCATAATACAATAACCGCTCTCTTTTGACAACCGTCGTACCGATCACCGCCCCCTGCCTGTTCAGGAAAAAAGGTTTATAATTCTCATTAAAACGTCCAACGTCAGCCGGCCTCTTCTCCGGTATATTCACCCGCGGCTTCTAGCCTGGCCATCTCATAATCTTCCAGTTCCTTGAACGCGATCTTCCCCACCCTTGTTTTGGGCAACTCATCGATAAACTCTATCTCACGGGGGCAGCTCCATTTTATCAGGTCCTTGCGGCAATGACTGATCAGCTCTTTTTCCATGTCGGGTGTGGCCTTGGCCTTATCCTTGAGAACTACAAAACCCTTTACCCGCTCCACCTGCTCTCTGTCCGGCACACCGATAACACAAGCCTCCAGGACTTCAGGGTGCTTGTAGAGCTGCGCCTCGACCTGGGCCGGATATACATTCATGCCCGATGATTTGATCATGCGCTTCTCGCGCAGTTTAAAATAAAAGAAACCGTCCTCATCCATGGTTCCGATATCCCCCGTGTGCAACCAGACCCTTCCGTCATCATGGCGCTTCATCACATTGGCGGTCTCCTCGGGCTGATCGAGATAACCCAACATCACCGCCGGTCCGTGGACACAGATTTCACCTTCCTCACCAATGTCCGCTTCCACGGTGGTTCCCCGTTTTACAATCTTGGCCCGCATATTGGGAAAAGGGATCCCGATGCTTCCTTCCCGGTATTCCCCGAGAGGCAGGGCCATGATGGCCGTCACCGCCTCGGTAAGCCCGTACCCTTCCAGCAGCTTCACCCGGCCTCCCTGCCGTTGCACGATGTTTTCAAAACGCTCTTTTACGGTGCGCGGCAAGGTATCGGCACCGCTGAAACAGGCATACAGACAACTGAGATCCGCCCGGTTAAACTTTTCATTTCTGTTCAACGCCTCAAAAAGAGTGGGCACACCGATAATGTAGTTGGGCTTCTTTTTAATAAGATCAGCCGCCAGATCGGCTTCAAACATCGGCACCAGGATACTCTTGCCGCCGTTCATCAGGGCGGCGTTTACACATACTCCGAGTCCAAAACCATGGAAAATGGGCAGCATGGCCAGGATGTCGGCAATGTCTTCGTTCATGCCCACCCACTCCGCACACATCATCCCTTGACTGACAAAGTTGTAGTTGGAGAGCATGATGCCTTTGGGTGACCCCGTCGTCCCGCCGCTGTAAAGGATTGCCGCCAGGTCATCGGGGCCTGCTTTGCCCGGAGGAGCCTGGGGATAACGGCCACGCAAAACCACATCTTTCCACATCCTGACCCCCCTGGTTGAAGGAATTTTGGGGGCCTTTCTCCCTTTGGCCATCCAGTAAAGAATGCTTTTAATCGGCGGCAGATAATCC
>JBASYW010000029.1:0-4036 GCA_049277715.1 Dethiobacteria bacterium
TGCCGAAAACCATCGTCTGCACGTTAACCGCCGTACCCAGATCATCGGGAATATTATTTGCCTTCCGGTAAACGTTTGCCCGCGGCGTGTTCCAGGAATCAAAGACAGCCTGAATAGCATGGAAAAGCTGCTCGCGCGGATCGGTGGGAAACGGCTGTCCGGTTTCTTTTTCGATAACCGCTATAAACCGATCGATAATTACTTCCAGCGCCTCTTCATCAAGTTCCATATCGGTTTGAAAGCCTCTCCTGTCTTTCTCCTCCTGCATGATCTCATCGAAATCATACTCCACCTTGAGCACCACATCACCATACATCTGAATAAAACGACGGTAACAGTCCAGAGCAAAGCGACGATCGTTAACCTGCCTGGCCAACCCTTCGGTGGTTTCCCGGTTGAGGCCCAGGTTCAAAATAGTATCCATCATGCCGGGCATGGATACCACCGCTCCGGAACGGACGGAAAGCAGCAGCGGCTTTTCGGCATCGCCGAATTTCTTATCCATCTTATTTTCCAGTGCTTTCAGATACTCCCCGACCTCCTCTTTTAAAGAGGAAGACAGGATCTGTCCCTCCTGGTAATAACGAGTACAAGCTTCGGTGGTCACGACAAAACCGGGGGGAACAACCAGCCCGATGCGGATCATCTCCGACAGGTTGGCTCCTTTGCCTCCCAGCAGTGATTTCATTTCCGCCCTGCCCTCATCAAAGCTGTACACCTGTTTTTTGGGGGTGATGGTCATGTTTTTTTAAAACCTCCTTGGCAGATAATTTTTATAACGCAAGATTATACCCCATGCGTTCTCAAACCCAAAAAAACCTGGGTTCCTTTGGCAAAACCAATAAAGACACCGCTTTTATTATTAGCGGACAAAGATCCGTTATTCATATTTTATTTTAGGAGACCTGGATTAATGAAAATTCCGCATACTTATTGAATAACTTTTTTAGCCGCACCAGGATGTTAAGGCGATTTTGTCGCAGCGATTCATCATCTGCCATAACCAGAACCTTCTCAAAAAACAAATCGACATCTTCCCTTAAACCGCCGAAGGTGGATAGAATCTCTCTGTAATTGGACTCCGCCCATTCTTTCTCACATCGTGCTTCAGCCTTCTGCAACGCTTGCCAAAGCCGGGCTTCAGCCGGATCTTCAAATAAGGATTCGTGGACTTCCCCTCCGCCCGAAACATGGCGGACCATGTTATGCACTCTGGTATATAGGGCCAGTGCATCTTCAAAATATTTTTTACCCCGGGCCTCCTGCAAAACCAAGGCCCTGTGGTACAGATCGTCGACAACTTCGTACGGCACTGCCAAAACCGCATCTATTATATCATAAGATAAATTTTTTTCCTCCAAAAAAAGATATCTGATCCTCTGCTTGATAAAATCCCCCATTTTCTGCCTGACCTTCTCCATCTCTGCAGGCTTCTCCCTGCTGTTCCGTTCTATCCGCAAGAACGCCTCATCGATGATCCGGGGAAGGGATACGGGGATCTCTTTATCCAGAAGGATACTCACTATTCCCAGTGCCTGCCTCCTTAAAGCATAGGGATCCTCTGACCCTGTAGGTTGTATGCCGGCGTAAAAACAACCGGCCAGCGTGTCCAGTTTATCGCCGAGCGATACGAGCAAGCCCGCTACGGTGGCGGGCAGATCGTCACCCGCAAATCCGGGGAGATAATGTTCGTACACCGCCGTGGCAACCTCTTCTTGCTCCCCGCTCAAGATCGCGTATTCCCTTCCCATAACCCCCTGAAGCTCGGGAAACTCCTTGACCATGTTTGTAATCAGATCGGCCTTGCACAGGTAGGCAGCCCTCTCCGCCATCTCCAGATCAGAAAGAGAGATGCCCCACCGCTTCCCTATATACCGCGTCAGATATTTTACCCTCTCGGTCTTCTCGTACATCGATCCCACGGCCTCCAGAAAAACCACCTTTTCCAAACCGGGCACATATTCATCTAATCTGATCCTGGCATCTTCCCGGTAAAAAAAGGCTGCATCGGCCAGACGAGCCTCGATTACCTTCTCATAACCCCGGCGCGTGTAATCATTGTAACGGTTATTGCTGATCCCGAGAAAATAGGGCATCAACTTCCCCGTGGACCGGGAGACCACCGGGAAAAATCGCTGATGCACCTGCATCGTCGTAACCAAAACCTCCCGGGGTATGCTCAGATACTCCTCCAAAAAAGAACCACGGACAACCTCGGGATACTCAACCAATTGAGAAACCTCCTCCAGCAGTTCCGGCGTATATAAAGGCCTTCCGTCCAGTTCTGCGGCATTATCTGTTAACATTTTCAGGATAAGTTCCTTCCGGTTCTGCTTATCGAGGATCACATGATTATCCGCCATAACCCGGAAATATTCATCCGTATCGACCAGCTCAACAGCCCCGCGGGAAAGAAAGCGGTGACCATAAGTATGACGTGAAGAGAGCACACCGGCAAAATCAAAGTTTACCTCTTGATGCCCGTAAAGACACAGCAGCCAGCGAACGGGGCGTGCAAAGCGGGTCCCTTTTTTCTGCCAGTACATGGATCGCGGGAATCTGATCGAACTGGCAATCTGGTACATCAATGCCGGAAGCAGATCCATGACCGGCTCCCCGTATATCTCCTTATGCGCCATGAGATATTCCGACCCGTTGATCGTCTCCCGGACAAGATCATCTATCTTTACCCCGGCACTCCTGGCGAACCCTGCAGCCGCAGCATTGGGAGCCCCGTCTTTATCAAATGCGTTCCTGACCGGGGGTCCTTTAATTTTTTTCACCAGATCCTCCTGCCGTTCCGCCACCTCCTCGAGCAGCACCACAAGACGGCGTGGCGTTGACCAGCTTCTCACCGCACTGAACTTGATCCTTTTTTCTTCAAACAGTTTCGATGAGATCTCCCTCAGCTGCTGCGTCGCCGAGGCCAAATACCGTGAAGGGATCTCCTCACAACCTATCTCCAGGAGCAGATTAGCGGGCAATTTGTTCGCCTCCTTGCATTAATGGATAATTGGCCTGCTCGCGTTGTTCCAGATATTTGCGGGCACATGCTCGTGCCAGGGAACGGACCTTGGCAATATAGCCCGTCCTCTCGGTAACGCTTATCGCCCCTCTGGCCTCCAGCAGATTAAAAGTATGCGAGCATTTCAGGATATAATCATAAGCGGGCATGACCAGATTGCTCTTCAGAAGTTTGCGGGCTTCCTGCTCATAGAGGGTAAAGAGTTGGAGTAGCATCTTCATATCGGATTCCTCAAAACTGTAAGTAGAATGCTCCCACTCCGCTTTTTGGAAGATCTCCCCGTAAGATACGCCCTTCTTCCACATGAGGTCATAAACGTTGTCTTTATCCTGGATATACATTGCCATCCGTTCCAGCCCGTATGTAATCTCCACCGCAACCTCCTCCACATCGAAGCCCCCGACCTGTTGAAAATATGTAAACTGAGTTATCTCCATCCCATCGAGCCATACCTCCCACCCCAATCCCCAGGCTCCAAGCGTTGGCGATTCCCAGTTGTCCTCCACAAAGCGGATGTCATGGTCGGCCGGATCAATCCCCAAAATACTGAGGCTTTCTATGTATAGATCCTGGATATCCGATGGAGCAGGTTTGATGATCACCTGGAACTGAAGATGCTGGAAGAGCCTGTTGGGATTCTCCCCGTAACGTCCATCCAGCGGCCGCCGCGACGGCTCCAGATAGGCTACCGCCCATGGTTCGGGTCCGAGAGCCCTTAAAAACGTAGCCGGATTCATTGTCCCGGCCCCTTTCTCCACATCATGGGGATACCACAACAGACAATCCTGTTCCATCCAGAATTCCTGCAGAAGAGTAATGATATTCTGAAAAAACAAGAGACACACCTCCCGGTTTTACCCCTTCTTCCCATCGTCGGGGAAATTACGCCTGATATATTTTAAAGATTTACATTCTCCCAGCTCCAGATAATGGCCGATCATTCCCATCGTAAAGCCATAGAGTTCATGCTTCTGTGAAGGGCTGCCCCTTACAACCCCCATCTCTTCCAAA
>JBASYW010000030.1:0-6662 GCA_049277715.1 Dethiobacteria bacterium
TGAAACAAATCTGGTCTGTCGTACAGACGGCATTCACGGCTGTAGGAGGTTTCCTGGGCTGGTATCTGGGAGGGCTTGACGGCTTTCTCTATGCACTCATTGTCTTTGTTGTTGCTGACTATATCACAGGCGTTCTTTGCGCCGTCTACGACAAAAAGCTCTCAAGCGAAGTCGGTTTTAAGGGTATCGCCAAGAAGGTGCTCATCTTTGTGCTGGTAGGCATCGGCAACATCATCGATGTTTCCATCTTGAAAGAAGGCAGTGCCATAAGGACTGCCGTCATCTTTTTCTATCTCTCGAATGAAGGTATTTCCATCTTAGAAAATTCGGCCCACTTGGGGCTTCCCATTCCGAAAGCCCTGAAAAACGTGCTGGAAACATTATCGAAGGAGGATGAGAAAAGTGAATCTCAATAAACTGATTTTTACAGGAAACGCCTGCTACAAGGCGGGCAGGAAGATTAAGGTCAAAGGCATCATGGTGCATTCGACCGGAGCAAATAATCCTTATCTGAAGCGCTATGTCGGTCCGGATGACGGAAAGCTCGGGAAAAACAGATACAACAATCACTGGAATCAGCCGATGGATCGGCAGGTCTGGGTACATGGCTTTATCGGGAAGCTGCAAGACGGCACGATTGCTACTTACCAGACGCTTCCCTGGGATCACAGGGGCTGGCATGCAGGAGGAGCGGCTAACAACACGCATACGAGTTTTGAAATCTGCGAGGATGGGCTTAGCGACCGCTCGTATTTTGAGAAAGTCTACAAGGAAGCGACGGAGCTTTGTGCTTATCTTTGCGGGCTCTATAATCTTAATCCTTTAGGAGACGGAGTCATCATCGGCCACTACGAAGGTCATCAAAGAGGCATTGCTTCCAATCACGGGGATCCGAGACACTGGTTTTCAAAATTCGGAAAGAGTATGGACACTTTCCGTCAGGATGTAAAACGGTTGATGGGCGGAGGTACGGTTACTCCGAAACCGCCTAAACCTGAAGGTGTTTTATATCGAGTCCGAAAGTCCTGGCAGGATAAGAAAAGCCAGATTGGAGCTTACAAGGTGCTTGCCAATGCTAAGAGAAAGGCAGACGAAAACAGCGGCTACTTCGTATTTGACGAGAGCGGGAATGCTGTCTATCCGGAAAAGTATGCTGCGGAATACAGCACCTATACTGTAGTTAGTGGCGACAGCCTTTGGAGGATAGCTGCAAGGCTCTTAGGCGACGGAAGAAGATATCCGGAAATCAAAAAGCTTAACGGGTTAACCTCCGACATCATTCATGCCGGACAAAAGCTCAAGATTCCGAAAGCTGCTGCGCCTTCTGCTCTAAAGGTCGGAGACATGGTGAAAGTGACGGCTTCCCGTTATGCGACGGGAGAAACCGTGCCGGGATGGGTGAAAGAAAGAACGCACAAGGTATCAAGAATAGAAAAAGATAAAGTTCTTCTCGGTTGGCCGGACGGCATTGCATCATGGCTTCCGATTGATGGCGTGAAGAAAATCTAAACGCTGTAGTTTAAGGCTCCGATTTGGAGCTTTAAGTGCAAGACCTTCTTGTTTCGTCTAAGCTGTGAGTAAATCAATCTTAATGAACAGAGGGCAAGACAAAATGAAGACCATAACGATCAGAGTCACGGATGACGAGTATGCTCACCTTCAAGACATGGTAGGAAATGACCTCCAACCGGATCAGACAATGGAAGAGTTTGTGCTGGAAGTGTTAGCAGACAGTTTGCCGTATCTTCGGGCAAATCACTGGCCAAAATACAGGCTGCAAGACTGACGACAAATCCATCACGACATTAATTTTCCCCACGGTCTATGTTGAACATAGGTCGTGGGGATTTTTCTGTTTCTTAAACCTTTTAACGATTGTTATACTTTTTAACGATTCTCCTTCCGACTTGCGGAAGGGGGTGCAAAATCTAAAATCTAAATCATATAATTAACTCAAACGAGTGAAGATTCGCTTTGATTTTGAAGCGTTTGATGAGCGATAATCTGCTGAAACTCCTTGAAATCACGGACTTTTAGCCATTTCAAAGCTTATGAAAAATTGTATCAAAATGAGTAAGAACATAGACCCCGCCTGCGGCTCCGGTTCCTTAATCCTAAAAGCGGTCAAGATTCTCGGCAAAGACAAGGTGCGTCTGGGCTTCTTCGGGCAGGAGATAAATATCACCACTTACAACCTCTGCCGTATCAATATGTTTTTACACGATATAGATTACGATAAATTCGATATTGCCCTCGGCGATACCTTGACCGACCCGCTGCACTGGGACGACGAGCCCTTTGAAGCCATCGTTTCCAATCCGCCCTATTCCCTCAAGTGGAAAGGCGACAGCGATCCGATCCTGATTAACGACCCGCGCTTTTCACCCGCAGGGGTGCTCGCTCCAAAATCCAAGGCCGACCTTGCCTTTATCATGCACAGCCTTTCATGGCTTGCCACAAACGGAACAGCGGCGATTGTCTGCTTCCCCGGCGTGATGTACCGCGGGCGCGCTGAAAAGAAAATTCGGCAATATCTGATTGGCCGCTTCATAATCACTGATCTAACCTTCAACAATAACGGCGCATATTACGAAGCAGGTTATGCTAAAGGGCAGGGCAAAAAGGTTATACATACCTGTTCAAAAGATTGGTTTGAGAAAAATGGTGTTCATTTTGATGTAACAGGGCTTAACCTGATTCTTTATGACAGCGATAAAGACTTTGCGGAAAAGCTAAAAAAACGAATACGAGAAACTATCTATTAATAAATAAAAAGACCAGCCATAACAAGCACTAATGCCTATATGTGTCTGGTCTTTTTGTCTCCGTTTGAAGCTGTTCACTTGATTTTTTGTTCAATCCCAGGTGAACGCTTCATTGGAGGCGTCTTGTTTTATATTAATATAAATTTGAAATTTGATAAAAATAAGATTATGATATTGGAGTAGGAGAAAATAAAAAAAGGAGTTGAATTATTTTGCCAATAGTTACCTCTACGGAAATGTTCAAAAAAGCGTACGCAGGAGGCTATGCTATCGGGGCATTCAATGTCAACAACATGGAGATTATCCAAGGCATAACCGAAGCGGCCAAGGAAGTAAATGCCCCGTTGATCCTCCAAGTTTCAGCCGGAGCAAGAAAATATGCCAATCATACATACCTGATGAAGCTTATCGAGGCGGCTATAATTGAAACCGGTCTTCCGATATGCGTTCATCTTGATCATGGTGATTCCTTTGAACTGTGCAAATCATGTATCGATGGCGGTTTCTCATCGGTGATGATCGATGGTTCGCACCTTTCATTTGAAGAAAATATCAAATTGACCAAGCAGGTCGTCGATTATGCCCATGGAAAAGGCGTGGTCGTTGAGGGCGAATTGGGACGTCTGGCCGGTATCGAGGATGCGGTAAACGTGGCGGATGAAGATGCCGCATTTACGGATCCTGCCGAGGTTGAAGAGTTTGTGGAGAGAACCGGTGTGGATTCCCTGGCGATTGCCATCGGAACGAGTCACGGCGCGTTCAAGTTCAAGGGTGAACCAAGGCTGAGATTCGATATTCTGGAAGAGATTCAAAAAAGGCTGCCCGAATTTCCGATCGTGCTGCATGGGGCATCATCGGTAATTCCCGAGTATGTGGATATGATCAACAATTATGGCGGAAGTATGCCCGGGGCAAAGGGTGTTCCCGAGGAGATGCTGCGGAAAGCGGCTTCGATGGCCGTCTGCAAAATCAATATTGACTCTGATTTAAGACTGGCCATGACGGCTACGATCAGAAAATATCAGGCTGAAAATCCGAGTCATTTTGATCCAAGGCAGTATCTCGGGCCGGCCAGAAGCGCCATCAAGGAATTGGTAAAGCGCAAGATCGTCAATGTGCTGGGCTGTGATGGAAAGGCCTGATTCGATCTGGCCTGGTACAGAATAGGATAAAATTAACGCATAACAACTGACCCTCTCCGCTTCCGTATGGAGGCGGAGAGGGTTTATCTTATCATCCTCATCGCATTCAGGACAGCCAGGAGGGCAACCCCGACATCGGCGAATACTGCTCCCCACAATGTTGCGATTCCGGCCGCGCCCAATATCAGAATCAGTCCCTTGACCCCCAGAGCAAAGATGATGTTCTGCATGACGATGCGCCTCATTTTTCGGGCGATGGAAATTGCTTCTACCAGCTTCGAGGGCCCGCCGGTCATCAGCACGATATCGGCAGCTTCTATTGCGGCATCGGAACCGATGCCCCCCATGGCTATCCCGATATCGGCCCGCGCCAGTGCCGGTGCATCGTTGATACCGTCACCCATGAAGACGACTCTTTTGGACCTGCCGCTTTCCTGTTGCAACAGTTCTATCCGCTCTACTTTTTGGTGAGGAAGAAGTTCGTAAAAAACCTGATCTATCCCCATCTTCCGGCCTATTTCTTCGGCTACAAGTTTTCGGTCGCCGGAGAGCATAACCGTGCTTCGAATGCCCAGCCTTCTCAGCTGACGGATGGCTGAAGCTGAATCCTCCCTGACCTCATCGGCTACCAGAATACTGCCCGCGTACTGCCCGTTGATAGCCAGATGCGTCCTGGTGCCCGGATGTGTATTTTCTTGAGGAAGGGAGCTGATCCCATGTTCCTCCATCAGTTTCCGGTTTCCCATGAGAATCTTTTCATCGGCATGTTTCACTTTGACTCCTTGACCAGCTATTTCTTCAAAACGGCCTTCCCTGTTACTTATTGTTGTTTCACCGTGCCCGGCTTGGAGAATGGAGAGCGCGACCGGATGAGTTGAGCAGCTTGCCGCTATACTTCCGTAGTGCAGCAGGTCTTCTTCGGTGAAACCATCTGCGGGGCAGATCCGCTCTACCACAAAAGCCCCCTTGGTCAGCGTTCCCGTTTTATCAAATACGACCGTATCGACATGGCTGAGAGCTTCAAGGTAATTTCCTCCTTTAACGAGGATCCCCTTGCGCGCAGCGCCGCCAATACCCCCGATAATACCGAGCGGAATGGAGATTACCAGCGCACAGGGACATGAGATAATGAGAAACACCAGCGCCCTGTAAAACCAGATTGAGAAATCCTGTCCGGCGAATAATAGAGGGGGCAGTAGTGCCAACAATGCGGCGATAGAAACCACTGCCGGGGTATAGTATTTTGCAAAGCGGGTTATAAATCTTTCGGCCTTGGCCTTGCGTTCGGCTGCGTTCTCTACGAGATAAAGAATGCGGCTTACAGTCGAGTCTTCATATTTTTTAGTTACTTCTATATTCAGCAGCCCCGTTTTGTTAACCGATCCGGAAAGGACCTCGTCTTTTTCGCCCACCTCACAGGGAAGAGATTCACCGGTCAGGGCGGAGAGGTCCAGAGTGGATGTTCCTTCCAGCACCCTGCCATCCAGAGGTATCTTTTCCCCCGGACGGACAACGATGATATCGCCCACATTGACCAGCCGGGGAGCCACTGTTTTTATCATGGTTCCTTCCCGGAGATGGGCAAACTCGGGATTGATGTCTATTAACTCCCGGATAGACCTGTACGAGCGGCTTACAGCCCGTTCCTGAAGGATTTCACCGATCTGATAGAAAATCATGACGGCTACCCCTTCGGGATATTCACCGATACCAAAAGCCCCCAGTGTTGCGACGGTCATGAGAAAGTTCTCATCAAAAATAACACCCTTGATTATATTTTGTCCGGCTCTCAGGAGCACTTCGCCACCCCAGAGAAGATAGGCCGCGGCAAAAACGCTCAGTTCGCCATCGCCCTGAACAGGCAGCAAAATCCCTGCTGCAAACAAGATCGTACCCAATGAGTAAAGGACGGCTTTGATTGAAGTGCGAACCGCCTTACGGCTTTCCCCTTGGGTAGTCGGAGCAGCAGCCGAGAGCGGCGGATGTTCGTAAGTACATCCGCAGGTGGCACTTTCCCCGGCGCATATATTCCCGTTAGTACTTTTCATCGCATGTTCCTTTTCTTTTCTCATCTTTTTGTTATGAACAACTGTCTCCCATTTTCAAGGGATTCATGTTGGCGGCAAACCTTTGAAAATAGAGTTCCGGGTCTTTAAATTGACATTCAGGGCATCATTATTATTTTTGTATATATAAAGTGATCTCGTGGCCTGCCCGCAACTATCTCTCATCGATATGCATCAGCCCCTGATCAAAAATTCGCTCGATATGCTTATCATCCAATGAATAGAAAACAACCTTTCCTTCCCTACGGCGCTTTACCAGCCGGGCTTGTTTTAAAACCCGCAATTGATGTGATATGGCCGACTGTGACATATTTAAGAGATAGGCAATGTCACAGACACACATTTCTGACTCAAACAGAGCGCAGATGATTTTTATTCTGGTGGAGTCTCCAAACACTTTAAATAAATCGGCCAGGTCGTACAACTTTTCTTCCGGCGGCATCTGTTGCCGAACCTTGTTTACCACTTCTTCGTGGATAAAGCTGCAATCACATTGCATATTATCTTTTTTCTCGCCACGCATAACATTATCACCCCAATTATGAATATGTGAACAGATATTCATATGTTTATTATATTATATGACCATAGATTTTGACTGTCAATAGTTCTTTACGCCCCGCCGCCGGCTTCTAGTTTATATACCCGCTGTTATACCTGGGCAAAATGTTGGTTTTCTCACAAGATTC
>JBASYW010000031.1:0-7671 GCA_049277715.1 Dethiobacteria bacterium
GCCATCGTTGCCGGCAGCGTGGCCGCCCTTCTGCTCAATGATTCCGGGGTGGTGGCCGCCGCGACTACGCTTCTATACGGCGTGCCGCCGTTGCTGGTATATTATCTGGGTATCGGCAGCAATATAGAAGCAGCAAATAAAAACATGGTTTAACCCTAAATCAAGAGAAAAACAGGCATAAGCAGGAAATCAAGAACTGTTTATGGAAATTAAAACATTTGGTATCACAGCATAAAAACGGTTGGGAGGGTGCATATTTGTTTGGAAAACCGATCATCAACGAGCTTTCAAACGGCATACGTTTTTTCTGGTTGCCTACCGACAAATTCAAAACGGTAACCGTAAAGATGTATATTCACCAGGAATTGAAGAAGGAGCTTGCCTCCAAGACCGCCTTGTTGCCGTCGGTATTGAAAAGGGGAACGCAGCGTTATCCCGACAGTATCCGTCTGCAACGGGAACTGGAGAGCTTGTACGGGGCGGAACTGTCCACCGATGTGGGGAAGAAGGGAGAACGTCATCTGGTGGAGATATCGCTGGATATGGTCCATCCCGGTTATCTGGAGGAGAAAAATTATTTTCGGAGAGGGCTGGATATTCTGAAGAGCCTTCTGAGCGAGCCACTGGTTGAGGAGGGCGGTTTCCGAGGCGCATATGTGGAACAGGAGAAAATCCAGCTGGAGCAGGAGATAAAGAGTCTGATCAACAACAAGACCGCCTATGCTCTGGAACGCTGTATCCAGGAGATGTGCAGCCAGGAACGGTACGGGATTTACAAACTCGGAGACACCGAAGAACTGGCACCGATTGAACCACAAGGGCTCTACAATTATTCTCGCGAGTTGCTCGGTGAAAACCCGATCGATCTGTATATCGTGGGGCTCCGGGACAGGGAGGAGATCGAGGCGCTGGTAGCCGATACCTTCTCTTTTTCCCGTAAAGCGATGATCAGGGAACTGCCTTCCACGGAGGTTTACAGGGATAACGGGCGAGAAGTGATTACCAGGGAGGAGCTGATGTCTGTAAATCAGGCCCAGCTTGTTCTCGGCTACCGCACCAACATCACTTTTGACGATGATCTCTATTATCCTCTGGCCTTCTATAACGGCATCCTGGGTGTTTTCCCTCACTCAAAGCTGTTTCAGAATGTAAGGGAGAAAGCCAGCCTGGCTTACTTTGTTTTTTCGCGGCTGGAAAGGCACAAAGGGATCATGATTATCGCCGCCGGCATTGACCCTGCACACTACCGGAAGTCCATGGAGATAATACAGGCGCAGACCGAAGCCATCGCCCGCGGGGATATTACCCGCGAGGAGATGGAAAACACACGCATCGGCTTTATCAATCAGCTGCGCGCTCAGGCCGACAACCCGAACAGCCTTGTCAATTTCTATCTCGATGCCGATATCGGGGGGCGCCAACACAGCCTTGATGAGGTGATAGAGAAATTGGAGCAGGTAACACCGGAAGAAGTCGTCGCCGCGGCCCGGAAAGTCAAATTGGATACCGTCTATTTTTTACACGGCGAAGGAAGGGAGGACGGCCATGATTCCTGAATGGACAATTTTGCGCAACGACGTGATAAAAGAACAGGTTTATTACGGGGAGGTTCCTCACGGCCTGAAGTTATATGTTCTTCCCAAAAAGGGGTATCAGAAGAGCTATGCCGTTCTGGCCACACGCTTCGGTTCCATCGATCGTCAGTTCAGGATTAAGGAACAGGATGAATCCGTCGAGGTTCCCGATGGCGTGGCGCACTTCCTGGAGCATAAATTATTCGAGGATGCTCAGGGTGATGTCTTTCATCGATTTGCAGCGCTGGGTGCGCAGGCCAACGCCTTTACCTCTTTTACGCAGACAGCTTACCTGTTCTCAAGCACCCAAAATTTCACCGATAATCTTGAATTGCTGTTGAACTTTGTTCAGGATCCTTATTTTACCGAGGAGTCGGTCTTGAAAGAGCAGGGGATTATCGGGCAGGAGATACGTATGTATGAAGACAATCCCCAATGGCGCCTTTTCTTCAATCTGCTGGGAGCGCTCTACCGGGAACATCCGGTCAAGATAGACATTGCCGGTACGGTGGAGAGTATCGGTCGCATTACACCGGAAATCCTCTACCGTTGCTACCGTACTTTTTATCATCCCGAAAACATGGCCCTCTTTGTGGTCGGAGGAGGAGTGGATCCCGATGAGATCGGCCGGCAGGTGGCCAACAATTATCTGGCCCGTGATTACAGGCCGCTCGGTGAGATCAGGCGTTATTATCCCCATGAACCGTCGGAAATAAACAGACGCAGGGTAGCACAAGCGATGGTTGTGGCCGAGCCGCTGATCAATATCGGCTTCAAGGACGAATCTCCGGAGTCTTTACCGGCGAGAGAGGCACTTAAGCGTGAGATCGTCAATGATCTGGTTATGGATATAATCTTTGCCGAGAGTGAACCCCTTTATAACGAACTCTATGAAGAAGGTCTTATCAACGAGCAGTTTGAAGCGGGGTATGTGATGGAGAAAAACTATGCTTACACGATTATCAGCGGTGAGACAAGGGACCCCGAGCTGCTCTATGAGCGCATCATGGAAGGGATAGAAAAAATAAAAGCGGAAGGCTTTGGCCGGGAGCAGGTGGAACGGCATATGAGATCCAAGCTGGGCGGGTTTATGCGGCGTTTTAACTCCCTGGAATATATCGCCAACAACTTTCTGGCTTACCGCTTCAGGGGGTTGGACTTCTTTGCTTACCCGGAACTGTTGAAGGAGGTAACCGCGGAAGAGGCCAACAGGTGCCTATGCGAACAACTCCATGCCGATAACCATGCGGTATCCATAATTGAGAAGATATAGGATCATGGCCGGAACGGTGATGGTTTTGCTTATATAATCTACAGGTTTAAAGAATATATTATCTGCCGTCCTGCGGGAGAACGATGAATCATATAGAGGGAGGAAGAGTGATGGATGACAGAAGTACAGAAAAAGGATTTGTAAAAGAGATTACCTCGCAATCCGAGGACTACTCTCAATGGTATGTTGATATAATCCTGAAGGCTGAATTGATGGATTATGCACCGGTGAAGGGATGCATGGTCATCCGCCCTTACGGTTATGCGATCTGGGAGAATATTCAGAGATTGCTCGATCGGCGTATCAAGGATACCGGGCATGAAAATGCCTATTTTCCCCTGTTTATACCCCACAGCCTGCTGCAGAAAGAGGCTGATCATGTCGAAGGTTTCGCCCCCGAGGTGGCCTGGGTAACCCGGGGCGGTGATGAGGAATTGACCGAGCCGCTCGTGATCAGGCCGACTTCTGAAGCAATCATCTGCAATATGTATTCGCGATGGATCCAGTCATGGCGTGATCTGCCGGTCATGATCAACCAGTGGTGCAATGTCGTCCGTTGGGAAAGATCGACCCGGCCATTTTTACGCACCTCGGAATTTTTGTGGCAGGAAGGCCATACCTGCCATCGTACGGAGACGGAAGCGGAGGAAGAGGCTTTGAGGATGCTGGATGTTTACCGTGAATTTATCGAGAATGAGCTGGCCATTCCCGTGTATGCCGGCCGGAAAACGGAGAAGGAAAAATTCGCCGGTGCCTTGCGCACCTATACGGTAGAAGCTCTGATGAGTGATGGCAAAGCATTACAGGCCGGCACCTCGCATAATTTGGGCCAGCATTTTGCCCGTGTTTTTGATATCACCTTCATGGATATGGATGACCGGCTTAAATATGTCTGGCAGACCTCGTGGGGGGTATCGACGCGGCTCATCGGCGCCGTGATCATGGTTCACGGAGACGATCGGGGCCTGGTGCTCCCTCCGGCGATCGCCCCGATTCAGACGGTCATCGTCCCCATTATCACCAAGAAAGATCGGGAGAGGGTGCTGGCGGAAGTTGATAACATTGCCGGAAAACTGAAAAATATCGTGCGTTTCAAAGTCGATGAGCGTGAAGGTTACTCTGCCGGATGGAAATTTAACGAGTGGGAGATGAAGGGGGTCCCCCTGCGCCTCGAGCTCGGCCCCCGGGACGTGGAGAACAAATGGGTGATCGCCGTACGGCGTGATACGGGCACCCGGGAGGAGATTCCTTTCGGGGATATACCGACCAGGGTGCCGGTGCTCCTGAAAGAGATACAGGATGACCTGTATCGCCGGGCGTTGGCTTTCCGCCGCGACCATACTGTCGCTATGGACAACTATGATGAATTTCGGGCTCATATGTCTGAGAGCAGGGGGTTTGTCAAGAGCGGATGGTGTGGAAAGGAATCGTGTGAAGAACGTATCAAGGAAGAGACCAAGGCAACGATCAGGTGCATTGTTGCGGAACGGAAAAATAAAGAGGAGACCTGTCTTTGCTGCGGAGAAGAAGCGCTTTATCAGGTTTATTTTGCGCGATCTTACTGATATAATCCGGGATACCATCCCGTTCCTCTTTAATTACGAATCATAATCAATTAATTATTTATTCAAAGGGGAGAAAATCATGCGGCAGGAAAAAAAGCAGTTGCGTCGCAAAATTCTGGAAATGAGGGACCGGTTTACGGTGGCCGAGATCAGGGAGAAGAGCCTAGCTATTACCGAAAATTTTGCGGCCATGGAGGTGTACCGGAAAGCGGAGACGATCATGTTCTTTGTTCCTTTCAGGAATGAGGTTGATACCCGTTATCTGGCGGAGAGGAGTATGGAGCGGCATAAAAAAGTGCTGGTGCCGCACACCGTTAAAGATAAGAGGGAGTTGATACCATCCCGCTTGTTGGATTGGGATGATGACCTGGCGCCGGGAGAATATGGGATCTATGAGCCCCCGCCCGAAAAGTTGCGGCCTGTAAATCCCCGGCTTATCGATCTGGTAATTGTTCCCGGGGTAGCCTTCGACCTGTCGGGTAACAGGCTTGGTTACGGAGGCGGCTATTATGATCGTTTTTTTGCCTTGCTTCGTGATGACACGAGCCTTGTGGCTATGGTCTTTGATCAGCAGATAGTGGAGCGGGTGCCGGTTGAACCCTGGGATCGCCGCGTCGATTCCATCGTTACCGAGAAAAGGGTGCTCTCCTTCTAATTCAATACTTTGAATAAAGGTGATTTTTCCCGTTCGCACAGTCCTTGGATAAACAGTTCCGTCAGGGTATCGGTTAACAGGTTCAGATCAGATTCCCGGTTATGAACGATCTCCCATAGAAAGCTTTCCAGCATCAGGATAATTGCTTTGGCCGATAATTGCAGATTCAGACTATGGGATACCAGGCCGATTTCCCTGCCCGCCTCGAGGTCTTTGTTGATGCGGTCAATAAAACGGTCAATGATACTGTCCCAGTGTTCGAAAACCGCATCGGATTGTCCCAGTGCTTTCTGCAGCACTTTGAAAAGAGGGCGCTGAGCATCGGCCATGACCAAAGTAGCGTGGATCTTATCCCGGAAGGTTACCTTAAGGTCCTCCAAGTTGTTGATGGCCCGGTCGATATTGAGCAGGCGGTTAAAGTTCTCCATGGCCCGGTTGATAACCTTGTTCAAGAGGTCGTCTTTACCGCGGAAATGGCTGTAAACGGTACCGTAACCCACGTTTGCCTGCTGGCTGATCCTGGTTATCGTTGCTTTATTGTAACCGTACTCCAAAAATACTTTTTCCGATGTCTCGATAATCAACCGCTGTGTGATGCGGCTTCGAAGATAAGGCCTTTTTTTGTATACTTTATTTCTCAAGGTACATACCTCCATTTTTCCCCTTTATCAGGATCGGTTGTTGCATATACCTTGATTATCAATAATTAAGCTTGATAAAGTGTATAATAATAGATATTATTACCAACGTTAATATGAAAGGGAAACGATTTTTATTCATTGTATCATATTCTTCAGAAAATGTGAACTATTAAAAAAATAAAAATATATTATACTTTGGAGGGGTAATAAATGGCGACAATATGGGCTTTGGCTGATCTCCATCTGTCCGGACAGAGCAATAAACCGATGGATATATTCGGTTCCGAATGGGAAGACCACCCCGACAGGATCATGCAGGGCTGGAAGGAGAACGTGAGGGATGATGACCTGATCATCGTCCCCGGAGATATATCCTGGGCCATGCATCTTGAGGATGCCGCCTGTGACCTCGATTGGCTGGCCTCGCTTCCGGGCCGGAAAGTTCTGGTGCGGGGAAATCATGACTTCTGGTGGAAATCGATCTCCAAGGTGCGGGACATTCTTCCTTCCGGTATCCGTGCCATACAGAACGATCATTTTTTTTATCAAGGGTGGGCGATCTGCGGAACGAGGGGGTGGATCTGTCCCGGGGATTCGCGTTTTGATCACGAGCGCGATCAGAAAATATATCTCCGTGAAATTCAGAGACTGGAGCTTTCATTGAAAAGTGCCTATGACCGGGGCTGCCGGCAGATAATAGCGGCATTGCACTTTCCGCCTTTCAACGTCAAACGGGAACCTTCCGGTTTCACGGAATTGCTAACCGCTTATGGGGTCAGGATCTGTGTGTATGGTCATCTGCATGCCGAGGCCCGTAAGCTTGCCTTTGAAGGGGAGCTGGCTCGCACGCTCTATATTTTTGTTGCGGCCGATCATCTGAACTTTACCCCGGCGCCGGTTATCCGCGGGGTCTAAGGCCATGCCGGGCGAGGGTATCATAAGCGGGGCGCAAAAGGAAAAATCGGATTTTCAATTTCAATAAAGTATACCCATAATATGCTTGTCAGGACTTCAGTGACGATCAAGGCGGAAGATCTTTATCAATCGTGTAATGGTGAAGGCGTTCTGTGTAAGCATCTCCGCTGCTCCGGCCATTGCCTCCTCAAGGGTCATGGCGTTGTTGATACAACTGAACGCCGCCGTGATTCCGTGGTTGTAAATTTCTTCAAAGTCATCCGCCAGCCCGCCGGAGAGGCAGACCACTGGCACGTTATATTTTTGAGCTACCGCGGCAACGCCTGCGGGTACCTTTCCGAATGCAGTCTGGGCATCGGTCCGTCCTTCACCGGTAATGACCAGATCGGCATCCGCAATCTCTTTTTCCAAGTTGCAGACCTCGCTTACAATCTCTATCCCCGGCTTCAAAACAGCACCGGTAAAGGCAAGTAACCCACCGGCCATCCCTCCTGCGGCACCGCTTCCGGGAACATCCTGCACCTTTATCCCCACCTCCCGGGCCACCGTTTCCGCAAAGTATTCCAGCCCCTCGTCAAGCATCCTGACCATATCTTTATCTGCACCTTTCTGGGGGGCGAAAACATGGGCGGCGCCTTCCGGTCCGTAAAAGGGATTTTTTACGTCACAGGCCCCGATAATCTCAATATCTTTTAAACGTGGATCCATATTATCCATCCTGATGGAATCAACTTTTTCCAGGAACTGCCCCCCGGGGCCGATCTTCGCCCCGTCCTTATCATAAAAAACGACACCGAGTGCCTGAGCCATCCCCAGGCCGCCGTCATTGGTTGCGCTTCCGCCCAGCCCCACGATAATTTTTCTGCAGCCCCTGTTTACGGCTTCCAGAATGAGCTCTCCCACCCCGTAGGTAGTGGTAAGCAGCGGATTCCTCTTGTCATCGGGAACCAGCCCCAGCCCCGCGGCGGCGGCGATCTCGATTACGGCCGTGGAACTGTCTTTCAGTACACCGAAGAAAGAGTTGAGGCGAACGCCCAAAGGTCCGGTC
>JBASYW010000032.1:0-4662 GCA_049277715.1 Dethiobacteria bacterium
ATTGTAAGTAATCGGGGCGGGGGAGAGATCAGGTGCTTTTTTATATAATCATCTTATCGATTTTATTTTTGGACCAGTTGAGTAAACATCTGGTTGTATCTTTTTTAGAGCTGGGGCAATCGGTGCCTATTCTGGATCGTTTTTTTTCAATCACCTATGTCTTGAATCCGGGTGCGGCCCTTGGTTTTTTTGCTTACAGAACCACTTTTTTTATCATCATCACCCTGATTGTCGCCCTGATTATTCTTTGTTATTATTATTATCTGCCTCCATATTACAAGTTAACAAGGATCGGCCTGGCCTTTCAACTTGGCGGAGCGGCCGGCAATCTGGTTGATCGGATCAGAGTCGGTTATGTGATTGATTTTTTAAATATTTCATTCTTCCCGCCCATCTTCAATCTTGCGGATACAGCCATTGTGATAGGGGGAATCATCTTTATCTACTCCTTATGGAAAGAGGGCAAAAAAGCACCGCTCCCCGAGCGGGAGGCAGAAGAACATGCTGTGGATTAAGGAGAAAACCGGAGCAGTGGTTGAGCCCGAGTACGGAGTCAAGATGTATGGACGGCCAACGAGAATCTGTGGAGCCGGGAAGAGAGGTTCCCATATTGATGACATTATGACCTCAAACTTTTCCGCAGAAAAAGCGGCGGCAAAAAAACAGACAGAATAAAAAAGTATCTCTGATAAACCGCCGACTTCCAACAGGATCCCTTCCTATCCAAAGAGCGTATTTTAACACCGCGGAGGGCAGAGCATCATGCACCGGTAAGGATAACAGAGGTGCAATGTTGTACTGCTCGTGTTTTTTCGGTTGTTGTTTTCCTTGGATCAGGGAGCCGAATAATTGGTTTCTTGTTACTTCCGAGGCGGTATGTTAATATATCCATAAAATATCGGTCATAAAAATATGATTAAGAGGTGGTTGCATGTATCCTGTTTTATGGGAAACCCCGTACTTTACAATCTATGCATACGGCCTGATGATTTCTTTGGGGATACTGGTTTCCTCATTACTGGTATTGCGGGAGGCCCCCAAACAGGGGTACCATCCCGATCATATTCTGGAAGCAATTATAATCATCGGCATATCAGGTCTTCTTGGCTCCAGGGCGCTCTTTGTCATCCTCAATTGGAGTTATTACCAGGATGATCCCATACGTATCCTGCACTTCCGTTCGGGCGGTCTTTCTTTTTATGGCGCCGTAATTTTAGCCATCATATCGCTGGTGCTGTGGAGCCGCTGGCGCAAGGTGCATTTTTTAAAACTGACCGATTTCCTGGCCCCATATCTGTTGCTGGGGTATGCTTTCGGGAGGGTAGGATGCTATCTTAATGGTTGTTGCTATGGGAAAGCAACGGCTTTTTTTGAGGGATTTCCTCTCACGGAGAATCTTCTGCGCCATCCGGTCCAACTCTATGCCAGTGCGGGAGCCCTGATACTGTTTTTTGCGGTCTTGTTTCTGAGAAGATACAAGTATTTTGATGGTTACAATTTTACGCTTGTGCTCCTCGCCTATGGGCTGTTGAGATTCATAACCGGCTTTTACAGGGAAGATGTAATAATCTGGGTGGGGCTTTCCTTTGCCCAGATCTTTAGTGCCGGTCTGGCAATCGTGATGGCATTTATTTTATGGTTCAAAAAGAGGCGGAAGATCGAGGGAAGTCGAATCAAAGTAGAATGAAGAGGATTATATCACTGGATGTTCCCGTCTCCGGGGAACGTCTCGATTACTTTCTGGCCCGAAATATAGAAGGTATCACAAGGGCCGAGGTTCAGAGGCTGATAAGAGACGGGAGGGTCACGATCGGAAATATCAGACCGAAAAAGAGTTATCTTGTTCAGGCGGGAGAACGGGTTGAGGTAGAGGTGGCGATGGCCAAAGATCCGGATGTCCAGCCCGAACCCTTGCAGATTGAAGTCATATATGATGATGAAGATCTGGCCATAGTAAACAAACCTAAAGGGATGGTCGTCCATCCTGCCCCCGGGCATGCGGGAGGGACATTGGTAAACGCCCTGCTCTATAATTATGATCGGCTCTCGGGTATCGGGGGGGCGTTTCGCCCCGGAATCGTGCATCGCCTTGATAAAGACACGTCGGGACTTCTGATGGTGGCCAAAAATGATCAGGTGCACCGGAATCTGGCGGGGCAGTTAAAGGCCAGATCGATCAGGAGAGGATACCTTGCCGTGGTCTGGGGAAGGATTGCCCAAAGGAGTATGGTTATTTCGGCCCCTCTGGGGCGTGATCCCCGCAATCGGAAAAAAATTGCGGTGCAGGAGGGGGGCCGGGAAGCGATCAGTTTTGTGCGCTTGCTCTGCCATTTTCGAGGCTCTTCACTGATCAGGGTTGAGTTGAAGACGGGAAGGACTCACCAGATAAGAGCCCATATGTCTCATCTGGGGCATGCTCTTGTCGGCGATCCCCTTTACGGCGGAAAAAATAAATTATTGGAGCGGATCGGGTGGAAGGGGCAGGCACTGCACGCCAGATTTCTGGAGTTAGCCCATCCCCGTACGGGAGAGAGGATAAGATTTTTTGCCCCCTTGCCGGTTGAATTTAAACGGTTGGTGCGTTTTTTGCACGATGAAAGCCAGCTTTAAAAGGAGCGATGAGATGAGAGTAAAACGAAAAATATTGGACGAAGAAGGTATCCGCCGTGCTCTTACGCGGATCGCCTATGAGATAATTGAGAAGAATACCGGTGGGAGTGATCTGGTTCTGGTAGGTATCCAGAGGCGTGGCGGCCCTTTGGCCGATCGAATTTCACAAATCATTGCCGGGATCGAAGGCATTGAACTCCCTGTAGCGGAGCTGGATATCTCGCCTTACAGAGACGATCGGGAAGCGATGGTCTCCAATCTGGGTGAAGAAAAGATATTGCCCTTCAAGGTAAAAAATCGGCGGGTGGTTCTTATCGACGATGTGCTCTATACCGGCCGATCAGTACGGGCGGCCATGGATGCGATTATTTATTCCGGCGGACGCCCCCTGCAGATTCAACTGGCAGTACTCATCGACAGGGGACACCGTGAACTACCTATCAGAGCCGACTATGTAGGTAAAAATGTTCCTACCAACCGTCGGGAAGTAATCGCGGTTAAAATCCAGGAGATTGATGGCGTTGATGAGGTCATTATCTGTGAGCCTTGAAATCAGTTATTTTCTTCTTCCTTGATTTTAAAACGTTGTAAAACGGGGCTATCCGGTGAGACGATAGTACTCTTGAAGTTACTATATAAAGCCATCCCCGGCTTTTTCCCGGGAGCGCGTCTTACATTTTTTATCTCGGTATAATCTACGGTTACAGCCGGAAGCGGATTCCCTTTGCTGAAATATGCAGCCAGTGCCGCAGCCTCCAGCAAGGTATGTTCATCGGGCGGAAAGGGAGAATTCCTGACCACCACATGGGTGCCGGGAAGATTCTGAGCATGAAACCAGATATCGTTTCGGGAAGATTTTTTGAAGGTAAGTTCTTCGTTCTGGAGGTTACTCCGTCCCACAAAAATCTGAAAACCGGTAGATGATAGAAAAGAGAGCGGACCTGTTCTTGCGGGCTGTTTTTTTATGGGGGAAGAAGGCCGTTTTTTGATATAGCGGCTTTGAATCAACTCCTCTTTTATCTCTTCCAGGAGTAAAAGATCAGCTTTTTCAAGGGTAAAAAGCACATTCTCCAGATACTTTTTCTCGGCAATCGTTTTGGTCAAGCGGTTCTGAATGATTGATTTACTCTTCTGCAGTTTGCGGTATTTCTTAAAGAATTGTTGGGCATTTTCCACAGCTGAATAACGGGGATCCAATGAGATGTGGACCCTATCCGGCCGGGAATCGGAGCTATAGATGTCTGGCAGTTCTATGGAGGAGCTTTTTTTTCCGATCATGTGGAGATGGGCCAGGATAAGTTCGCCATGAAGACGATATTGTTCCGCTTTATCGGACCGCGATAAATCTTCTTGTTGTCGTTTCTCCTTCAGCGCGGCTTTTTTCAACTCTCTCTCCGTGACCAAACGCAGTTGTTTCCGGAGCTGGTTCTTCTGTTCGGAAGCCTGTTTTTGGGCATAATAGGTGGCCAGAAGATGATTGGCACTGGTATATTGTTCTTGAGGATATGATTTATAGATATCCGGTTTGAAAGCAGCAAAGATCTTCTGCCCCTCCTTTTTCTCGATAATAACCGGCTGGAAGATTTTACGGTTATATTTTTCAATGATCGTTTGTAAAGCTTCCCACATCTTATTTAAAGCTTCGGCTGTATCGCCTGCTGCAATTTCCACCCGGCCGGCGTATTCGATTTCCGCTGCCCAGAGGGGGCTGATCCCCTGGATAGTATTGATGATAATCTGTTTCCATGGTTGATCCTTCTCTGCCGCGGCGGTGACCTTCTTCATAAAGGTCTCCCGATCCAGATTCTGCAGGGAAATTTTATCGGGGACGGGAGGGGGCAGATAATCTGTTCCCGGCATGATAATCCGGCGGTTACTGAGCTTGGGAGTAATCGTCTTCAGTGCTCCCCGTATCTTATAATCGTCATCGGTAAGGACGAGGTTGCTGCGGCGCCCCATGATTTCCGCGATTAATCTGTAACGGTTCATCCTCCTTTCGAAGCACATCTCCATCACCCTCTCCCATGGTTGTTGGCTGATATTTAAAACCTT
>JBASYW010000033.1:0-11258 GCA_049277715.1 Dethiobacteria bacterium
ATGGAAGAGTTTAATAATATATTTGATATTATTGATTTAACCCGGAAAAGTTCCCTCGAGGAGAAGGTCAGGGAGGCCATTGAACATCGCGAGGAGGCTCGCCGTAACAAAGATTGGGCTACCGCCGACCGGATCAGAGATGAGCTTGATGCTGAGGGGATCATACTGGAGGATACGCCTCACGGGGTGAGATGGAAGTTTAAAAAGTAGGAGGCCGGGCCGAATTTGTGAAGATCGGCGGTTTTTTCTCAGGGTGGCCAATAGTAAAATAACAGGAAGGGGCGTAATTTTTGGTCAACCGGAAGGATATAATCTATGGGCGCCAAGCGGTTAAGGAGGCGCTGCAGGCGGATAAAGTCAAAGAGGTATTGATGGTAGAGGGTCAAAGAGGAGCCATTATCGGGGAGATTGCGGCGCTGGCTCAAGGACGGGGGATCCCCTGTAAATACCTGAATGCAGCGGCTTTTGGCCGCCTTACGCAGGGTGCTCCTGCAACCGGCGGGGTGGCGGCGGCAGTATCCCCTTTTAATTATATGGGGCTTGATCAGCTGATCGGCGTTTTGAAGAAAAAGGAAGGAAAGACGCTGGTTCTGATCCTCGATCATCTTGAAGATCCCCACAACCTGGGAGCTTTGATTCGCACCGCAGAAGCTTCGGGGGCGGCAGCGGTGATTATTCCTGCCGATCGGGCGGTCTCTATTACTTCCACGGTGCGCAAGGTGTCCGCCGGCGCAGCGGAATGGATCCCTGTAGCCAGAGCAACCAATTTGGTGCAGGTCATCGGGCGTTTAAAAGAAGAAGGTTTCTGGGTGTATGGGGCGGAGAAGGATGGGGATGTCCCCTTTTTTCAGGCGGACTGGGATCGGAATGTGGCCTTGATTCTGGGTTCTGAAGGGAGAGGCATCTCCCGTCTGGTAAGAAAGAAATGTGATGCCCTGATCAGTATCCCGTTATTTGGCAAAATCAATTCCCTGAATGTCTCCGTTGCCGGGGGAATCGTTATGTATGAATTTAATCGACGAAAGATGACATAATCTCATCAGATCTTTGTATTTCAGTGAATATGGCTTGTACCCGTAATAATTAGAGGCTTGACCGTTAAAATTCCTTAAGATATAATAACAACATGCTTGTCCCTTAATATCTAAACGGAGGCGATATCTGTGAGTCTTCCGACTCATGAATTTTCTTGGCAGGTTGGTTCTCCCGGTTATGAATATATGTCGGATGAGGATGTGGCGATGCAGGCAAAGGACGGGAATGATATTGCTTTGGAATTCCTGCTTAATAAATACAGGAATTTTGTCAAAGCCAAGGCCCGTTCTTATTTCTTAATTGGCGCGGATCGTGAAGATATTATTCAGGAAGGGATGATCGGCCTTTACAAGGCTATCCGTGATTTTAAAGAGGACAAGTTGTCCTCCTTCAGAGCCTTTGCCGAGCTCTGTATTACCCGTCAGATTATTACGGCCATCAAGACGGCTACCCGGCAGAAACATATTCCTCTCAATTCCTATATTTCCTTGAATAAACCCATCTATGATGAAGATTCGGATCGGACGCTTCTGGATATCCTTTCCGGCACGAAAATTACGGATCCGGAGGAACTGATGATCAATCGAGAGGAATACAACGACATCGAGTTCAAAATGGGGGAGATCCTCAGCGAACTGGAATTAAAAGTATTAACCCTCTATCTTGAAGGCAAATCCTACCATGAGATCGCATTTGATCTTGATCGGCACGTCAAATCAGTGGATAACGCTCTGCAAAGAGTAAAGCGTAAACTCGAACGTTATCTGGAGGTCCGAAAAGGGTAATTTCGGGACTATTTTAGGGGCATAGTTTATTTGACAAGGTTACGGCCAAAGTGTATAATCTGTAATGCACATTAGGAGTGCGGGTGTAGCTCAATGGCAGAGCGCTGGCTTCCCAAGCCAGTTATGTGGGTTCGATTCCCATCATCCGCTCCAATTATATAATTATATCGCGGGGTGGAGCAGCCAGGTAGCTCGTCGGGCTCAGAACCCGGAGGTCGCAGGTTCAAATCCTGCCCCCGCAACCAATTTTAAGGAAATCGTTCCGGAACGATTTCCTTACTTGATTAAATCTGCTCACGTAGCTCAGCAGGCAGAGCACATCCTTGGTAAGGATGAGGCCACCGGTTCGAGTCCGGTCGTGAGCTCCAGGCGGCGTAGCTCAGTTGGATAGAGCATGCGGTTCATACCCGCAGTGTCCGGGGTTCGAATCCCTGCGCCGCCACCATTTTATTAATTTTATTTTTTGATGTCATTTTCAAATTCATATTTAACGGTTAAAATGTAACATAATAGGGATAAAAGGTTCTGCAGAAATGCGGGCGGTAATTACTTTAAATCTGTGCTTTTATTTATAAGGGAGGAATGAATGAATGGCCAAACAGAAATTTGAGAGGACGAAACCCCACGTTAATGTAGGGACGATCGGTCATGTTGACCATGGTAAGACTACTTTGACGGCGGCGATCACGTATTGTTTATCGAGTGCGGGTTATGCGTCGAAGACCGATTTTGCCTCTATAGATAAGGCTCCGGAGGAGCGTGAGCGTGGTATTACGATTGCGACTGCTCACGTTGAGTATGAGACGGACAACCGTCATTATGCTCATGTTGACTGTCCCGGTCATGCTGACTATGTAAAGAACATGATTACCGGTGCGGCGCAGATGGACGGTGCGATATTGGTTGTTTCCGCAGCTGATGGTCCGATGCCTCAGACCCGGGAGCATATTGTTCTGGCCCGTCAGGTTGGAGTTCCCTATATAGTGGTATTTTTGAACAAAGCGGACATGGTTGATGACGAGGAGCTTCTGGAGCTTGTGGAGATGGAGGTTCGTGATCTCCTATCGGAGTATGAGTTTCCCGGGGATGACACTCCGATAGTGATTGGATCGGCTTTGAAGGCGCTGGAATGTGGTTGTGGTACGCGTGACTGTGCGAGTTGCGGCAAGATTTGGGAGTTGATGGATGTAGTGGACAAATATATACCGACTCCCGAGCGGGATAAGGACAAGACCTACCTGATGCCCATAGAGGATGTATTTACCATAACCGGTCGCGGCACGGTGGTTACCGGCCGTGTTGAGCGCGGGGTAGTGAAGATGGGTGACGAGGTGGAGATTGTAGGTTTTAACGACCGTCCGCGGAAGACGGTGGTGACCGGTGTGGAGATGTTCCGGAAGCTGCTTGATCAGGCGGAAGCCGGTGACAACATTGGGGTTTTGCTTCGCGGAGTTGATCGTGAGGAGGTTGAGCGTGGTCAGGTACTGGCCAAGCCCGGTTCTATCAGTCCTCACACCAAATTCAAGGCTGAGGTTTACGTGTTGAAGAAAGAGGAGGGTGGTCGTCATACTCCATTTTTCAACGGTTATCGTCCGCAGTTTTATTTCCGGACCACGGACGTTACGGGAGTGGTCACGTTGCCGGAGGGCGTAGAGATGGTCATGCCCGGTGATAACGTGAACATGGATATCGAGCTTATCACCCCCATTGCGATCGAGGCGGGCTTGCGCTTTGCCATCCGTGAAGGCGGCCGCACCGTCGGTGCAGGAGTGGTAACCGCCGTCACGAGTTAGTATGTTAAAGAACAAAGGAGGCGGGAAATTCCCGCCCCTTTTTTATTTATTTGATTCATTTATTGACAAAAGCTTAAGCATTATGGTAAATTGAAAGTTGTTGTACAATGATGGTAGAACATGTGCGGAGGATTATTAGGTTATGAGAGTTACAATTACGCTTGCCTGCAATGAATGTCGGATGAGAAATTACCATACCAGGAAAAATAAAAAAAATGATCCTGACCGGCTGGAGCGCCAGAAGTATTGCCCGGTATGTAAAAAACACACCACGCACAAGGAAACTAAATAGCAAGGGAATAATGCAGATGAATCTGTTAAAAAGAATAGCCGGGTTTTTTGGTGATGTGAGATCAGAGCTAAAAAAAGTACATTGGCCCTCACAACGGGAACTTGCAGTCTACTTTGCTGTTGTTATCACTACCATACTGGCCATAGGTGTTTTCTTCTGGGGAATAGATTATGGATTGACGACCCTGCTTGAACGATTTGTCTTGCGCTGATGTTTTTTATTTTTTTAAGGGAGGTACGGGACGATTAACAACTTGTCCTTGAAGGGATGACCGAAAACGAAAATGTAAATGAAAAAATAGATATGGCCGAAAGCGACGATATAAATAAAAAATGGTATGTAATCCATACCTATGCCGGTTATGAGAACAGGGTAAAGACCAACCTTGAAAAACGTGTGGCCTCCATGGAGGCCGAGGAGTGTATCTTCCGGATATTCGTGCCCGAGATGAAGGAGATAACCGGAAGAGGCGGCCAGAGGAAGGCCGTGATGAAAAAAGTTTTCCCCGGATATGTTTTTGTGGAGATGATCATGGACGACGATTCTTGGTACGTGGTGCGCAATACCCCGGGAGTAACCGGCTTTGTGGGTCCCGGATCCAAGCCGATTCCACTGAGTCAGGAAGAGATCAACCATATCATGAAACAGATGGGGCTGGCGGAAGCCAAACCAAAGATCGGGATCGAGCTCAAGGAGCCGGTCAGGGTTATCGATGGGCCTTTTAAAAACTTTGAAGGTACTGTTGAAGAGATCAATGCGGAAAAAGGGAAGCTCAAGGTTCTGGTAACGATGTTTGGACGTGAAACTCCGGTGGAATTGGATTTTTATCAGGTAGAAAAATTTTAGACGGATTTAACGATGGGGGGGTAAGACCTTGGCAAAAAAAATTATTGGCGTTATCAAGTTACAGATTCCGGCAGGGAAAGCTACTCCGGCGCCCCCGGTGGGGCCGGCGTTGGGGCAGCATGCGGTTAATATAATGGCTTTCTGCAAGGAATTCAATGAGCGCACTGATCAGCAGTCAGGGCTAATTATCCCGGTTGAAATTACGGTATACGAGGATCGCTCATTTACTTTTATCACGAAGACTCCACCGGCGGCCATTTTACTGAAGAAAGCGGCGGCGGTAGAAAAGGGCTCTGCCGAGCCTAACCGGGTAAAAGTGGCTACCGTATCGCGGGAAAAGGTCAAGGAGATTGCAGAATTAAAAAAAGAAGACCTGAATGCCGTCGATCTGGAGGGTGCAATCAGGATCGTGGAAGGAACGGCTCGTAGTATGGGTATTGTTATCAAATAGTATGCCTATCATATAAAGACGGTGGGAGAACATCCATTGTTCGTTTACCACGAAGGGAGTACGTATTGTTATGGTGAAAATCAGCAAAAAACGGCAATCTGCACGGGACAGGGTGGATCGAGAGCACCTCTATGAGCCCAAAGAGGCACTGGAGCTCGTCAAGGAGATAGCTTCGGCCAAATTTGACGAGACGGTGGAGCTGGCTATGCGGCTGAATGTCAATCCCAAGCATGCGGATCAACAGGTTAGAGGGGCGGTGGTCCTGCCTCACGGTACCGGAAAAGAAGTAAAGGTCCTTGTTTTTGCCAAAGGGGAGAAGGTAACGGAGGCCGAGGAAGCCGGTGCGGATTTTGTAGGTTCTGATGAATTGGCGGCCAAAATCCAGGGAGGATGGTTTGATTTTGATGTCGCCGTCGCTACTCCGGACATGATGGGGACGGTTGGGAAACTGGGTAAAAACCTGGGGCCTCGCGGCCTGATGCCCAACCCCAAAAGCGGTACGGTGACTTTTGATCTCAAGAAAGCGATAGCTGATATCAAAGCGGGGAAGATTGAATACAGAGTGGATAAGGCCGGTAACATTCATGTGCCCATCGGCAAAATATCTTTTGATCTTGAAAAACTGGAAGAAAATTTTGATGTTGTATTCGATTCCATCGTTCGGGCCAGGCCTGCTGCGGTACGGGGGCAGTATATCAAAAGCGTGACCGTAAGCTCCACGATGGGCCTGGGGGTCAAGGTGACACCACAACCGGCGGGGTGATGCTCAAATTTCAACCGGCCGGTTAAAACCAATAATCGCCGTAGACAGCAGGTGTTATACTTAAAAATCCGCCGATTTGCCGACGGGTTGCCTGCCGAGGTTAGCTCGATTTTTATCGATACTTCCGTATGTCTACGGGAGTATTTTTGTTTTTAAAGGAGGTGTAAAAATGATTACCAGGAAACAGAAAGAAGCAAAAGTAAAAGAGATTACCCGGGACATGAAGGATGCGAACCTGATATTGTTAACCGATTACCGCGGGTTGAATGTAACCGATATCACCCGTATGCGCAGAGATATACGGGATAGCGGTTTTAAATACAAAGTGGTGAAGAACAAGTTGGGCAGGATCGCCGCCCGGGAAGCAGGTCTGGAAGGACTGGATCCGTATTTCAAGGGCCCGGTGGCCATGGTTTTCAGCGACATCGACCCCGTTGAAGCAACCAAGACAATGTTGAAGTGGGCCAAAGAATTGGATCATCTATCGATCAAGGTAGGCCTGCTGGATGGCCGGATTCTGGATATTAAAGAAGTGGAAGCTCTGGGGGCGATTCCTTCTCAGGATGTACTCCTGGCAATGGTTTGCGGTGCTTTTCAGGCCCCTATCCGTGGCCTGGCTACGGTTCTTCAGGGGAATATCAACAAACTGGTTTATGCGCTCGATAGTATCCGACGGCAGAAAGAAGTTTCATAAAAATATTATTTTTAACGAGGAGGTTAAAAAATGTCAAAAGTAGCAGAAATAATTGAAACGGTGAAAGGGTTGACCGTTCTGGAGTTGGCGGATCTGGTAAAGGCATTGGAGGAAGAATTCGGGGTATCCGCATCCGCTTCCATGGTCGCGGCAGCACCGGCAGCGGCCGCTGCCGAGGCGGAAGAAAAAGAAGAGCAGACCGATTTCGATGTCGTGCTGGTCGATGCCGGAGAGAAGAAGATCCAGGTTATCAAGGCGGTCCGTGAGCTTACGGGACTGGGGCTCAAAGAATCAAAAGCCCTTGTTGATGAAGCTCCCAAGCCGGTAAAAGAGAAGGTAGGCAAGGAAGAAGCCGAAGCGGTCAAGGCTAAAATAGAAGAGGCCGGCGGCAAGGTAGAGATAAAATAAAACCGATTTTATAAGAACTGATAAAAGAAAGAGCGGCTAAAAAAAATAGCCGCTCTTTCTTGACATAAGATAAAGACTGTGATAGCATAAAAAAATGCGGATAATTTTAACGATGGCAAAATCTTCTTCAATGAATAGGTTGTATGCCCATTAGGAATAATATTATAATATCTTTTTATTTCTTATGGGCTGTTTTTGTTTTATCGGCGGATTATGATCTCACTTATTAATATATTTTACCTCATTAATTATATTACGCAAGGGGGACTTTTTTAATGCACAAAGAAGTAAAAGCCGGAAAGAGAATGAGGCGTAGCTATGCGAGAATTGAAGAGGTACTTGAACTACCAAATCTTATTGAAGTACAGCAAAGTTCTTATTCTTGGTTTTTAGAAAAAGGCCTTCGTGAGACGTTTGAGGATATCTCACCGATCAAGGATTTTATCGGAAATCTTGTTTTGGAGATTGTGGATTACAAGTTGGGAGAACCCAAATATACAGTGGAGCAGTGTAAAGAGAAAGATGCCACCTACTCGGTCCCCTTAAGAGTGCAGGTCCGGCTCATCAACAAGGAGACCGGGGAAGTGAAGGAGCAGGAAGTTTTTATGGGGGATCTTCCCAAGATGACCGAGAACGGCACTTTTGTCATCAATGGTGCGGAGCGGGTCATTGTCAGCCAGCTGGTGCGGTCTCCGGGGGTATATTTCAAACGGGAACTTGACTTGAGTGGGAAGGATGTTTTTCAAGCTACAATAATCCCAAATCGTGGGGCATGGCTTGAATTTGAAACTGATGTAAAAGATGATATTATCCATGTGCGTATTGATCGTACCCGGAAGATACCGGTTACCGTTCTGTTAAAAGCCATCGGCTATGGAAGCAGTCAGGAGATACTGGATCTGTTAAATCATGATCCCCGTATTATCAAAACTTTGGAGAAAGACCATACTGATTCGTATGAATCGGGATTGTTGGAAATCTACAAGAGATTAAGGCCGGGTGAACCGTTGAATGTGGAGACGGCACGGAACCTGCTTGAATCCCTCTTTTTTGATGCCAAACGATATGATTTTGCCAGTGTTGGACGATACAAGATTAACAAAAAGCTCTCACTCAAACAGAGGATTTTGAATCGCACCCTTGCTGCCAATCTGAAAAATCCTGCGACCGGGAAAATTATCGCCAAAAAAAGTGCGAAAATAGACGATAAATTATACAAGAAGATCGAAGAACTTGGTATCCGGCAAGTGTTGATAATGGAGAAAGATCAGATCCATCTGGTGAGAAACAACAGATGTGAAGATGAAAGCAAAGAGAATGCAAAGCATCTGTTTAAAGAGGATATTGTGGCCACGGTGAATTATTTGCTCAACTTGATGGATGGGATCGGCGTGGAGGACGATATCGATCATCTCGGGAATCGACGCCTCAGAGGGGTGGGGGAATTATTACAGAATCAGTTTCGTATTGGTCTTTCCAGGATGGAGAGGGTTATCAAAGAACGGATGACCATCCAGGATATTGAGGCGATTACTCCCCAGGCGTTAATCAATATCCGGCCTATAATTGCTTCCATCAAGGAGTTTTTTGGGAGCAGCCAGTTGTCGCAGTTCATGGACCAGACCAATCCGCTGGCGGAGCTTACACACAAACGACGGCTCAGCGCTTTGGGGCCGGGCGGTTTAAGCCGGGAGAGAGCAGGGTTTGAAGTCAGGGACGTCCACCATTCTCACTATGGCAGAATGTGTCCCATCGAAACGCCGGAAGGTCCCAACATCGGGCTGATCGGTTCTTTAAGTACTTTTGCCCGTATCAATGAATATGGTTTTATCGAGACTCCCAACCGCAAGGTTGATAAAAAGGGAAAAAGAGTAACGGATGAGATAGAATATCTTACCGCGGATGATGAAGACAATTATGTCGTGGCCCAGGCCAACGCGGAACTTGACAAGGACGGATATTTCCAGAGTGATCGTATTATCTGTCGCTACCAGCATGAAGCGGTGGTCAAGTTGCCCGAAGAAATTGATTATATGGACGTTTCTCCAAAGCAGCTGGTCAGTGTTGCCACCGCCCTGATACCTTTTCTGGAGAACGATGATGCCAACCGTGCGTTGATGGGTGCAAACATGCAACGCCAGGCAGTTCCCCTTATCAAAACGGAGGCGCCACTGGTTGGAACCGGGATGGAGGATAAAGTTGCCTTCGATAGCTGGGTGATGGTAATTGCCGAAAGCAGCGGTGAAGTTGTTGACCTGACGGCAAATGAGATCGTGATCAGACGGGACAAAGATTCCAACGGGTCCAATCGGATTATCAACGGGCGCACCGGTGAAAAACTGGCTACCGATCAAGCCGTGGGTGATCTGTTGACCGGCTATGATATCTACACGCTGTACAAATTCAAGAGATCCAACCAGGGAACCTGTATGAATCAGCGGCCCATTGTAACCAAAGGGCAGAGAGTTAAGGCCGGTGAAGTGATTGCCGATGGTCCCTGCACGGATATGGGAGAGCTGGCTCTGGGGCGCAATGTTCTGGTGGCTTTTCTACCCTGGGAAGGTTACAATTTTGAGGATGCGATACTTCTGAGTGAGCGGTTGGTAAAAGGCGATGTTTTCACCTCCATACACATTGAGGAATATGAGGTGGAAGCGCGTGATACCAAACTTGGGCCCGAGGAGATTACACGTGATATTCCCAACGTGGGGGATGAAGCACTTAGCAATCTGGATGACCGGGGGGTTATCTATATCGGCGCCGAGGTAAGAGCCGGGGATATCCTTGTGGGGAAGGTTACACCCAAGGGAGAGACGGAGCTTACCGCGGAGGAAAGATTGTTACGGGCTATTTTTGGCGAGAAATCACGTGAAGTAAGGGATACTTCGCTGAAAGTTCCTCATGGGGAATCCGGGATCGTGGTCGATGTAAAGGTATTTGACCGTGAAGATCATGATGAGCTTTCTCCGGGGGTCAACCGTCTTGTCCGTGTTTATATTGCACAGAAACGTAAGATCTCGGTAGGGGACAAGATGGCCGGCCGCCATGGGAATAAAGGGGTTATCGCCCGCATTTTGCCGGAGGAAGATATGCCTTTCCTGCCCGATGGCACACCGGTTGATATCGTCTTGAATCCGCTCGGTGTTCCCTCGCGGATGAATATTGGACAGGTACTGGAAGCACACCTTGGGATGGCGGCCAAAGCCCTTGGCCTGCATATATCTTCTCCCGTATTTGACGGTGCCAATGAGGAAGATACTTTCGCTGCCCTGGAAGAGGCCAACTTGCCCCGGGACGGGAAGACGGTGCTCTATGATGGAAGAACGGGAGAGAAGTTCAATGAACGGGTTGCGGTGGGTTATATCTATATGTTGAAACTTGCCCACCTCGTAGATGATAAAATCCACGCCCGTTCGACAGGACCTTATTCCCTGGTTACCCAACAGCCTCTGGGGGGCAAAGCCCAGTTTGGAGGGCAGAGGTTCGGTGAGATGGAGGTCTGGGCCCTGGAGGCTTATGGTGCGGCTTATACGCTTCAGGAGATTTTAACCATAAAATCGGATGATATTGTTGGCAGGGTAAAGACCTACGAGGCGATCGTTAAAGGTGATAATATTCCCGAGCCCGGCGTTCCGGAATCCTTTAAAGTCCTGGTGAAGGAGTTACAGAGTCTTTGCCTCGATGTCAAGGTGCTCAGCGAGGAAGAGGAAGTGGAGATCAAAGAGGATGAAGATGAAGGCGAGGTAGTGGATCTCGATGTAAATATTGAAGGGAAAGAGTCTGACGACGATCCGGAGGAGATCCCGGACAAGGAAGAAGATGATGAAGACATTGATCTTGAAGCGGTGGAGGAGTTCCCCGATATGGAAGAGGAAGATACCGAGCCAGGAGATGACGAGGGTGGGGAACAGAAGGAGGATGAACGCGAGATGGAGCCCGTGAAGGCGGGAGAAGATGCAGAGGTGGCCAGTGAACCTTCATCCGCATTGGTCGATGTTATCAAAAAAAAGAACAAGAAATAACCTTTTCTCATGGAATGGGTAAGCAGGGAGACGCAGGAGAAGACCCATTTTTTCAGATGACGATAAAGCAGGAATATAAAATTTATACCAAAGGAGTGTTATGATTGTTAGATATCAACAATTTTGACACCTTAAAGATCGGGCTGGCTTCTTCGGAACAGATCAGAGC
>JBASYW010000034.1:0-10912 GCA_049277715.1 Dethiobacteria bacterium
GGCTGAATCCCCCCCGGCAATATGGCCGTCTTGAAACCTGCTGCTTGCAACGCCCGCAGCAGGCTCAGCCTGAGCCCCAGATCGATAACAACTAAATCAACAGCTCCTTCGGTCTCTTGAGGGTTGGAGAGATATTCCCCGCCCACATTTACCCCCATCAACGGATGGCGGTCTTCCCGGCCATCTTTACTTCTCAATCGACCGATAATCTCCTCCACAGGTTCATCACCGGTCACGATAGCCCCTTTTAAAGGTCCGCAACGGCGGAGGTGCCGGTTCAGGGCACGGGTATCGAGACCACTTATCCCCACAACACCTTGTTCCTTCAAATATGCATCAAAATTTTTCTCACAGCGGAAATTGGAGGGTGTCGGGTAATATTCCCGGACAATCAGCCCTCTTAAATAAGAACGGGAAGACTCGACATCTTCCCGATTGGTGCCACAATTGCCGACCAGCGGATAACTCAAGCTAAGAAGAAGGCCTGCGTTAGCCGGCTCGGTAATCAATTGCTGAAAACCGTTCATCGCGTTGTGGGCAACCACTTCACCCACAACATGCCCCCTTTTTCCAAAAGAAATGCCCTCGAAGTACTTTCCGTCCTCAAGTATTACCCGGGCGATCACCGCTACCTCCCATGTACTGTATTATCCGCCTTTATAATGATAAACCTCCTGCAGCCCAGAGTTTGGCCAAAGGAGGTTCCCTTTATAATCCCTACCGTCTATTTCTCCTTTCCAGCCTCTCCGGACTGGTTTAAAGGCTTGCCTTAACTATTCTAACAGCAAGACAAAGAAGACGTCAATAGCTTTTTTCTAAAAAGAGAGGACTTTATAGCCTTTATTTTTTGACACTCTTTTTTTATAATAGTATCATTAGTGAAAAGATTCTGAAAGGAAGAGGCGCTATGTTTATTGAGTTCAACGGCAAAAAACCCCGGGTTGCCGAAGGAGCATATATCTCTCCGACAGCCGTTCTCATCGGAGATGTAACCATAGAAGAGGGCGCCAGTATATGGTTTGGAGCAGTCCTCAGGGGGGATTTCGGCAGGATCGTGGTCGGAAAAAACTCCAGCGTGCAGGACAACTGCGTCATTCACCTCCTGCCCGACGGAGAAACAGTTATCGGTGATGAAGTGACCGTTGCCCACGGTGCCATTCTGCATAACTGCACGGTAAAAAAAGGTGCGGTCATCGGCATGAACGCTACCATCCTTGATTTCTCGGAAATAGGGGAATATGCCATGGTGGCTGCGGGAAGCGTGGTTACCGATAAGACCATAGTGCCCGCTCGACACTTGGCCGCCGGAGCACCGGCGGTCATCAAGAAAGAGATAGACGGGAATTCTCTGTGGTGGATAGACCAGAGCGCAAAAGCATATCAGGTTCTGGCCCAAAAGTATATCCGGGAGAGGGACGGCAACAGTAATCAGCCTTCACGATAAGCTTTGTTTTGCCCATTCATAGAGAGAAACAGGATTACCCTTTTTCCCATTGAAGGGTCTTGATCTCCCATTTTCCAATATCAAGATCGATCTTCTTGCCCATTTTATCCAGCTCCTGATATACTTCATCTTCCGTCAGCGAGATCTCCTGCAAATCCTTGATATCCTTGAAAAATTCCAATTGGAGTTCGGTATCGGCTCCGTAGGTTTCATAACATCTCATGACCAGCTTATCTTCCTTTTCCGACTTCTTTAAAGAAGAAAGAACCACGCCGTCATGGGGCAGGCGGCAGAAACAAAATTCCTGGGGAAGTTCCCCGGAATGTGGTGTAGATACATATGCAATCAGGGGGTTGTTAAACTCCTGACCCCTTGCAGGCAGGCCGGCATCCCGGTAATCACCTCTGTGGGGGTATATCGCATACCTGAAATTATGATCGCCCTGTTCCCAGCTATCAAACTTTTTAAGAAATTTGGTGCCGGCAACAAAATGGCTGTGCAGGCTCGCGCTGCCGAAACAATCGGGGCCTCCATCGGTCGCCCATGTCCTAAGCACGATTCCATGATGTTCATAGAGTGGATATTCAAGGATATTGAGGCCGGACAACTGTAATTTGACCGAGGTTTTCAGCGCTTTAACTATCTCGGCAAAATTTTTGCAGATATATTTCAAGTAGGCCTTTGATACCAACGAAACGCTCCTGAATAAGACCAGCGAAAGCTCATCATCGGTCACTTCATAACCGGGGTTGCCCGCATTTATCAGGGCAAATCCATAGTCGCCATCGGATACATCGACAAAAGTCTGCACCGGCCAGTGCCCTGCCTCTCTTTCAGCGCAGTAAAAAGGTGTTTCATGGACGGCTTTTCCTTTGACATCCGGCTGGAAGACCACTCTGAACCTCTTGCTTTTTCCTACAAAGTTGATCGCCGTTTCAAAGTCAATCCGGCGCAGATCGTCATAAAGAATAATTTTCTGGCTTCTGCAGGCCTGGTGCAGGCGGCTCCTGATCCTAACCACCGTTCTTACCGGCCCGCGATGTTCAATCTCAATCTTGGCCGGATATTTATCCCCATGATATACCTTGCCGGTCTTGGCCACGGTCCAGAGGTTACCCCCATCCTCTTCAATCAGTATCTCATTGCCCTGATTATTACCCGCACGCAGACAATCAAAATTATTTTCCCGATCATAGAGACTGGCGATATACCCGGTGCAGGGATCAATTTTGATGCGGTAATATTTACTTTCCAACGTATAACCTTCATTCTTCAGATTGCTTTCCGGCTGCGAGCGGTTCCCTTTTTTAAGATAATACACCTTGTAACCCAGTGCCGGCACCTCGGCGATAAAAATGATTTTGCGGCCTTCAACCTGGAAGGGGATCTCTTTTCCGCGATAATCGTACAAACACATCTCCTCTAAATTGGAGGTGGCATCACCGATGATGACTTCCGCCACGTCCTTCCGATCATGGGCCAGCGTATTGAAAATCACCAGCGGCAGACCATCGGCGGGGATCTCTATCTTGGCGGAGATAAAGTCAAGAGCCTCGTCCGTATGCCGTTTAATGATCCTGAGGGCCTCATCATAGCGGTAAATTGTTTTACGGTACACCTTGTCGGTACCGGTGCCGCATATGGTATCGTGAAAATCGTTCTTCAGGATATTTTCCCATGCTCTTTCAAAATCAGGGTACTCCTTGCCCAGAGCATAAGCGATGGCGTTGAGCTTCTCCGCAGACAGTATCTCGTTCTGGACCCGTCGGCAATATTTCTTGACCTTCTCTCTCGATTCATAGCAACCGGTAAATACCGGATTGAACTCCCTGTTTTCGTATAATTCCAGTTTTTCCTTCTCCACTTTTTTAAAAAATCTTCTCGGCAGGCCAAACTCAATAGGGGGTTTATTTTTATTGTTCCAGGCTTCGATCGCTTCCAACCAGCGTTCTTGCGGAGCGGTAAAATCAGCGCCGAAAGGAAACATGAGATAGCCGGCTTCCTGGCGTGCTCCTTCATATTGCAGGCGGCCGCTTAGCTCACGATCATACTGCCAGGAGCTGATTTTTTCAGATTTGAAAAAAGGCATCAACCCGCTGTAACTTGCAGCAAACCAATTGCAGAGCACCTTCGACCCGTCCGGGGCGGACCAGTAAAAATTGATGGGATGCTTGCGGTCATAAGGGATAATCCCCCTGGCAAAGACGTAGTAGTCCATACCCGCCTTCTTATGGAGCTGCGGAATCTGGTGAGGATGCCCAAATTCATCTATCTCCCAGCCCACTTCCACCTTAGCACCCAGGACGTCTTCAAAAAATTTTTTGCCATATATGAACTGGCGTACGAGTGCTTCGCCCGTAGGGATGTTCAGATCAGGTGCAGCGTATGTGGCACCGACAACTTCAATCCGTCCGGCAGCTACATAGCTTTTGAGTTTCTCCCTCTTTTCCGGAAAGGCCTTCCAGAATGGTTTTACCGCCAGAGCCTGATCCAGGATAAAAGTAAAGTCGGGATACTTGTCCAACATCTCCAGAGCCTTAAAGATAATTATCATTGCATCTTCAGCATGACCTTCGATTGTTTTCCACCATTCCACATCAAAATGAAAGTGGGGGATCGCCAATATTTTTTTAATACTCATCTTTCGCCTCCGACTATCCGTCTCTGATCGATGATCGGTTGATGTAGTTTAGGCCTGCTCTGCCTTCACATAGCGATAATTCCGGCCCCTAGATTAATTCATGATCAGGATGCCGTTTTCCTCCACCTGAATAATTTTTTTTAATTCCGGAACGGATCGGAAAGGAATACGTAATGGATAAAAATAAGAAGCGGAATAAGAAGAAAGGGATAAAGTTAAAAAAACATCTAGACCCTGAATACCGATAACAGCTCGAGCATCTGACTGAGCTCATCGCTGACCTTCTCCACATTGACCGAAATCTCCTGTATCGATGCCGATTGCTGTTGCGTAACTGCTGATAGCTCCTCGCTCCCGGAGCTGATGAGTCCCGAACGTGAAGCAATGAGATCAACCTTGATAGTGATATCTTCTACATTATTGGATATCTTATTGAAGATCGTCTCGATCTCCTCTACCTGGGAGGCGGTATCCCGGATACTCTCCACACTCCCTTTGATCATCTTTTCTGTCTGCCGGACTTCTTTCTGGACCCCGCTGATAGTCTCCGCTATCTCCTTGGCCGCTTCGGCAGTCTGATCGGCCAGTTTGCGCACCTCATCGGCGACCACGGCAAAGCCCATCCCATGCTCGCCCGCACGCGCAGCCTCTATCGAGGCGTTAAAAGCCAACAGCTTGGTCTCACTGGCAATCTCGGTTATTATTTTGACGACACGGCCGATTGCATCCGACCGATGGAGCAACTGCACTACATAGGGATCAACCTCGGCGATCTTCTCCGAAGCATCACGGATCCGGCTGGTAGAGGAGAGCACATTTTGACGGCCGGTTTTAATCTCTTCGAAAGCCGTTTTAGACGTAATAAGCATCTCCTGTGTATTCTGATCAAGTTCCTGGGCACTGTGCGAAAATTCGTTTACCGCTGTGGCTACTTCCTCAATACCGCCGGAAATCTCACTTATGGCTTTGCTGATCCCTTCCATCCGCTCATTGGAGCTGCTCACCACATCCAGCCCCCGTCCGACCAGAAAGTGCATCCCCTTGAGTGCAATGTTAAAACCTCGGGCCAGCATGGAAAAATCGTTGCGCCATTTTATATCCGCCTCGATCTCCACCTCGATGGCGAGATTCCTCTCTTTATTTACTTTTTCCATGATCTGCAGAATTTTATTTACGGGCTGAAAGAAATAGGATAAGACAAGGTAAGAGGCGCCGCCTCCGATCGCCGCCGTCAATATACCCGCAAAAAGAAGGAAGTTTAGTACTGATTTTAAGGAGATGTTCTGGATAAAAAAGAAAGCGAGCAAAGAAAAGATCGTAACTGTGAAGATGATGGCTGCTAAAAAGAGGCTTAATTGAACCTTCAAGTTTCCCCGTCTTTTTTTTCTCTTATTTTGGGGCTTGTTCAATGGTACCCTCCGCTATTCAATTTTTTATATTATAGCTTACATAATTAACAATAACAACCCTTTTTTGAAAATTTGTTCCATTATCTGCCTGTCCGGGCGCCTTCCTGAAGTTGCAATTTCGAATAATAAAAATATATTTACAACCCCGGATTTAAGTCTTTGCTTCAAACAAGATTTCAGAGAATATTTTCACCAACGATCAGCCTTCATTTTTTTCAACCCTGTGCAAGAAGTAAAGAGCACAAAGAACAGCGAGGGCACCTCCGATAACGGCATTGATCAGTTGCGGAAAGAGGAGTGCCTCCGCAACGGGCAATGGAAGGGCCAACAGATAACGGGCGGCCCCGGCAATAATCACAAATTTAAGCAGAGAACCGGCAATAAGACCAACCCAGCCTCCCCACTTGATATATCTGAATCCTATCCCAAAAAGGAGACAGTAGGCAGTATTGCCAAGCATGATGAACGGTATGACCGGTGCTAAAGGCGCAGGAAGAATCCCCACCAGAAGCGCAATCCAGGGGGTAAAGAGGCCGATCAATGCTCCCCCCCGGATCCCCAGCAATGCTGTAGAGATGATGAGCATAAAATTAACCAGAGGCCCGGTAAATATCGTTGGCAATCTTAGCCACTGTACGACCAGCGTCAGTGCCAGCAAGATCGCCGTTCGGGTTATAAATTTTATCTTATTATTTTCCATATCAGGAATCATCGGTAACAAACATACCTCCAAACATATTTTTGGTGTTATTAATCTATGCTATCACCGGATAAATATGCTGCCGCTCTAGGGTTACAATGCATAATAATTATACGAAGTGGAAAACTTTTTTATATCTCTGTAAATATTATTTCCAATAATAAGGCGGTAAAAATGACCATAAAAGCCCCTCCAAAGAAAAAACTTTATGACCGGCTGGCCGGCGCCCTGGAAAAATATAAAGGCCAAGGCCATAAAGGGCAACTCATTCCCGCCCTCCGTGAAGCGCAACAGATATTCGGGTATCTGCCCCGCAAAGTAATGATTCTGGTAGCACGTGAAATGGATATCCCCCTGGCCGAAGTATACAGTGTGGTCAGCTTTTATTCCTTGTTCTCCACCAAGCCTGTGGGGCAGAAGAGGATTGAAATCTGTATGGGGACCGCCTGCTATGTAAAGGGCGCCGCCAAGCTACGTGAAATGATCGCCGATAATCTGGGAATCAAGCCGGGGGAGATGACCCCCGACGGCCGTTTCAGCCTGACCACATCCCGCTGCGTGGGGGCATGCAGCGCTGCTCCGGTCATCAAGGTCGGAGAAGACCTCCATGGAAATATTACCCCCGAGAACGCTGCCGCATTTATATCCGAACTGAAGGGGGAAGATTAATTATATGTCCACCTTGCTGGAGGAACTGAAACAGGAAAGGGTTTATGAATCGACATCGCACCGCTTACTGCTCTGCGGGGGAATACCCTGTGTTTCAAATGGCTGCCGTAAAGTTAAGGAGGCCGTAATCGAGGAGCTCTTATCTCTTATGCCGGATGCTTCCGTCCCCATCAGGGAGGTCGGATGTATCGGCAACTGCAGTTTGGGGCCTTCGATTATTGTCCTGCCCGAGGGGATAGTTTACCATAAGCTTACGCCGGAAGATAGCCGCAGGGTGGTGAGGGAACACCTCGTGGAGGGGCAGATCGTAGAAGATCTGCTCTACCGTGATCCGGCCTCGGAAGAAATCCGTCGGCGGCGTGAAGATATGCCCTTTTATCGGGAGCAGTCCCCGCTGGTATTACGAAATTGCGGTGTTGTCGAACCGGATATCGTTGAGTATATGAAATACAGGGGCTACGCTGCACTGGCAAGAGCACTGGCGGAGATGACCCCGGAAGAAGTAATTGACGTCATCAGGAAGTCGGGCTTAAGAGGGCGGGGCGGCGCCGGCTTCCCTACCGGCCTTAAATGGGAGCTCGCCCGGGCTGCTTGGGCTGCAGACGGGCAGAACAAATATATCATCTGCAATGCCGACGAGGGAGATCCGGGAGCATTTATGGACAGGAGTATTTTAGAAGGTGATCCACACAGTGTAATTGAGGGGATGGTCATTGCCGGATATGCCATCGGAGCAAGCTTCGGCTATATTTATGTACGGGCCGAATATCCTCTGGCCATGCAGAGGTGTGAGAAAGCCATTGCCCAGGCTCGGGGCGAACGTTTTCTCGGGGAAAACATACTGGAACAGGGATTCTCATTCAATCTGGAGGTAAGATTGGGAGCCGGTGCCTTCGTCTGTGGAGAAGAGACCGCCCTGATCTCCTCCCTTGAAGGGACTCGCGGAGATCCCAACCCCCGCCCTCCGTTTCCGGTACAGAAAGGTTTATGGGGTCGGCCGACAACCATAAACAACGTCGAAACTCTCGCCAATATTCCCCTGATTGCCCTGCATGGAGCAGAACGTTTCCGGGAGATAGGCACGGAGAACAGCCCCGGAACAAAGGTCTTTGCTCTGGCCGGAAAAGTAAAGAACCCGGGCCTGATCGAGGTGCCCATGGGGACTACATTGCGGAAAATTATCTATGAGATCGGCGGCGGAATTTTGGACAATAAACAATTCAAGGCCGCCCAGATCGGTGGACCTTCAGGCGGGTGCCTGACCGTACAACATCTTGATATGCCCCTGGACTATGATAGCCTCCGTGAGGTTGGCTCGATGATCGGTTCCGGCGGTCTGATCATCATGGATGAGGGGACGTGCATGGTTGATATCGCACGCTATTATCTTGATTTCATGAAAGATGAATCCTGCGGGAAATGCACCCCCTGCCGCATCGGCACCAAGAGGATGCTGGAACTTTTAAACAGGATCACCCAAGGTGATGGAGAGGAGAACGACCTTGAACTTCTAAAACAGTTGTCTTTACTCTTGAGAAGTGCTTCTCTCTGCGGACTGGGCCGTTCGGCACCCAACCCCGTGCTCAGCACCATCAACCTTTTTTATGGCGAATATATGGCCCATATAAAAGATCACCGCTGCCCGGCAGGGGTATGCTCCGCTCTAACCCGACCGGAAATTATGAACGAGAAGTGTAAAGCATGTGGACTGTGCGCTAAAGTCTGCCCGGCAGAAGCGATTACCGGAGAACGGAAGAAAAGTTTCCGCATCGACCCTCAAAAATGTATCAACTGTCTTGAATGTATCACGGAATGTCCTTTTGAGGCTATAAAGGGAGGAAAACAGCAATAACCATGGTATACCTGTGGATCGATGAACAGGAGATAGAGGCGGAGGAAGGCACTTCCGTGCTGGAGGCGGCCCGAAAAGCCGGTATCGATATCCCAACGCTTTGCTATCTCAAAGACCTCAATGCCCCCGCCTCGTGCCGGATCTGCATCGTTCAGGTTGAGGGAAGGCCCACCATGGATGCATCCTGTGTGCTTCCGGTAGAGGAAGGGATGAACGTAAGAACCAATACGCCGGAGATCATTGCCGCCCGCAAGCAGATCCTGGAACTTTTCCTCTCCGATCACCCTTTCGAATGTCTTACCTGCGAACGCAATCTGAACTGTGAACTGCAGAGGCTTACCAAGCGTTTCGGGATCAGGGATCTTCACCTGGAAGGCAGCCGCAATCATTTCCCTGTCGATGACCTCTCCCCATCGGTTGTACGTGAACCCGATAAGTGCATCCGCTGCCGCCGATGCGTCAGTGTCTGCAAATATTTCCAGGCCGTCAGCATTTACAGTATGGTGGAAAGGTCCTTCAACGCCATCGTCGGACCTGCTTTCAACGGTTCTCTTACAGAAACACCCTGCATCTACTGTGGCCAGTGTATAACCGTCTGTCCTACGGGAGCCCTGCGGGAACAGGACTCCACCGCCCGTGTACGGGAGGCGCTGCAAGATCCCGATCTCCATGTAATCGTGCAGACCGCGCCCTCGATCCGTTCCACTATCGGAGAAGAATTCGGCTACCCGGTGGGAACCCCCGTGGCGGGGCAGATGGTCGCGGCGCTGAGGCGCCTGGGCTTTGATCGGGTCTTTGACGACTGCTTCGGCGCTGACGTGACGGTCATGGAAGAAGCAACCGAACTTAGAGAAAGATTGGCCCAGGGCGGCCCCTTTCCCCAGTTTACCTCCTGCTGTCCCTCCTGGGTAAAGTTTTGTGAAAGTTTCTATCCCGAGCTTACCGCAAACCTTTCGGCCGTTAAATCTCCCCAACAGATTTTCGGAGCGCTGGCAAAAACATATTACGCCAGGCTGCAAGGGCTCGACCCAGCCAAGATATTTGTAGTCTCGATCATGCCCTGTGTCTCCAAAAAATACGAGTTGTTGAGGACCGAGATGGATAGCAGCGGCTACCGTGACGTCGATGCAGAGCTCACCACCAGGGAGCTATGCCGGATGGTCTTTGAGGCCGGACTCGACCTGAAAAAATTACCCGAAGAAAGTTTTGATTCTCCCATGGGCGAGGCCAGCGGGGCCGGAATCATTTTCGGCTCCACCGGCGGGGTCATGGAGGCTGCATTGCGCACCGCCTATGAATGGATTTCGGGACAGGAGTTGACCGATATCGAGTTCAACGAGATCCGCGCGGAGGAATATAAAGATGCGGAAATCCAGATGGGCGAGCATCGCATCAAAGTGGCAGTAGCAAGAGGCACGGGAGCAGCCCGACGGCTCATTGAAGCTGTTCTTAAAGGAGAGAAAGAATATCATTTCGTAGAGGTGATGGCTTGCCCCGCCGGCTGTGTGGGCGGCGGCGGACAGCCCATCTATATTGAAACCAACGACTGGAACGAGCAGGTCAGCCACCGTGCCATGCGCACCAGGGGGCTTCTGGAGCTTGATCGCTCCCGGGAAATACGTAAATCTCATCATAACCCATCCATCAAAAAACTGTACGATGAGTTTTTGGAATACCCCGGAAGCGATATCGCCAAACGATTATTGCATACCGGCTATGTCTCACGGAAGCTTTACGCTCCAAAAGCTCTGCCCAAGAAAGAGCCCAAGCAAAAAGTCCAACCGCGATAGGTTCCGTTAAAATTCATGGACCACAAACGAAGGCATGTGCGTCGTATATTTTTCTATAATATGGCGCAAACCATCCCCTACCCGGCAGAAAACCTCCAATTTCCGGACATGATTGCCCGCACTGTCAAGCAAGAGAGTAAACTGCCTCGCGGCTCTTTCGGAGACGAACTTTAAGCCCTCCAAATTCATTACCACCCCGGAGATCCCGGCGGGGACCGCCTGTTTCAATTCCTGTTTTAACGCCTGTAACGTTGCTCTATTTATCAACCCTTTTATACGCAAGTAAAGGATATCTTTATGCACGGAGAAATATATCTGCAGTTGACTCCCTTTGAGAGGAGAGATCGTCCCGGATCTGTTAAAAGCCTTTATTTTACGTTTAAACGAAGGCTGTTCAGCCGCAACCG
>JBASYW010000035.1:0-1896 GCA_049277715.1 Dethiobacteria bacterium
GTTCATGGCTTTGCCTCTTCCGAGGGGCGATGGATTAGAATTGAGGGGACCAGGGGCACTTTATTTGGAAAGTTTACCGCCGAGAATCAGGAAATTGCAGTCTACGATCATCACAACGTAAAAAAAAGGGTTTTGATGAAAGCGGATCTATCTCTGGCGGGCCATCTGGGTGGAGATGACGGTATTATGAGATCTTTGGTCCAATCTCTGGAAAAGGAAAAAAACAATAAAGCATCCAAGGTTCTTACGTCTGCCAAAGCATCTTTGGAGAGTCACCTCATGGCTTTTGCTGCAGAGATATCGCGGAAAGAAGATAAAATAGTAATGTTGGATGAGCTAAGAGAAGACAGCGGCGGCACTGAACAAGATTTTGCCGTTTAGCTTATTAAGATAGAACAATCTTGCATTTTAATGATGGAGGTTGGTTTATGAAAAAGGAGCTATCCGGAGTATTGATCGAGTGCATCAAGGGGGATATAGTACGGCAAGATGATATTCTGGCAATCGTCAATGCCGCCAATGCACGTCTCTTACCGGGGGGTGGCGTGGCCGGAGCAATTCACCGGGCGGCCGGCTCCGGACTTAAAGATGAGTGTATGCCATTGGGGCCGATCAAGCCCGGTGAAGCGGTAATAACCGGCGCCCATAATCTTCCCAATAAATATGTTATCCATACCCTTGGCCCGGTTTATGGCGTTGATAAACCCGAAGATAAAATTTTGGAGAACTGCTATCGCCATTCCTTGCAGATTGCGGAAAACAAAAAAATCTCCTCGATAGCTTTTCCGGCGATTTCCACGGGGATTTTCGGTTACCCGGTAGCCGAAGCGGCTGAGGTTGCTTTGAAACTGGTTGCGAATATGGCCCAAGATCTGCAGCATGTCAAGAAGATTCGCTTTGTACTCCACAGCGACGGTGATCTTGCTGTTCATGAGAGAGTGTTATCTGCTCTAGGCCCTGCATGAGAAGAAGGCAATATCTGAGCAGACTGATAATAGTTGTATCTGTAGCTTACCGGATGGTCAAATCAATTGGAAAATAAGAAGGCCTCCTTTGATGAAAAAAGGAGGCCTTCTTATTTTCCATTATTGAGGTTATGCTTTATCCCATTTGCCTTCTCCACGCAAGACATCGACTATTTTTTTGGCTTCATCTTTCAGCAACAGATAATCTGTCTTGGCCACTCTGTTCAATGGGAATTGGCCTGTATTAACAATTTCAACGTGGGAAGGTCTGGAATAGGAAGATATATCATTGCATGCCTCTAAAACTTCTTCCGATGTAATCTTTACTCCTTTCAGCGGTTCCACGAAGGCGATAATCGCTTCCGAAAATACGGCATGTTCAGCACCAAGCACGGCGACCATATTGATCTTGTCTTTCAACTTCTTGCTGATATGGCGTTCAACATCATCCGGATAAACCTGATAGCCCTTGGGCTTGATTACCAGCTTGGATCTTCCCGAGAAATGTAATCCCTCTTTATCGTAATAACCCAGGTCACCGGTATAGCAGATTCCTTCCTTGGAGATAGTTTTTTGCGTATTTTCAGAATCATTAAGATAACCCAAAAAGATCTGCGGACCGCTGAAACATATCTCCCCAATCTCACCGGGCGGTTTCTCTTTACCGGCACGGCCATCTTCATTCATGGGCTCGCGGATGCTGATTGGACATAACGGCATATCGTAGCCAATGCTTCGGGCAATTTCATCCACATCGGCATTGAGGTCGGTGTAGGTGCAGAAGCCTGATGTTTCGGTAAGACCCAATCCGGTCCCAATCTTTGGGGCCATGGCCTTCATCTTGATTAAAAATTCACGAGGTACCGCCTGACCGCCATAAATAGCAAACCGCAAGCTGGAGAGATTGTACGAATTATACTCGGGCAGGAGC
>JBASYW010000036.1:0-8790 GCA_049277715.1 Dethiobacteria bacterium
GTTCCCGGAAAGGCGCGCCTTTACGAGTCGATTCAAAAAACAAAGGAGATACTGGGTGTCCCCGACGATTACCTTGTGGGCATCGTCCCGGCTTCGGATACGGGAGCGATGGAGATGGCGATGTGGAATCTTCTGGGGGAGAGGCCGGTGGACGTGATATGTTTTGAGGCTTTCGGCCTGAATTGGGCCAACGATATACAGAAACAGTTACGGCTCGAAGATGTCCGCATTTTCTCTGCCGATTACGGTTTCCTGCCCGATCTGATCGGGGTCAACTTTGATCATGATGTGGTTTTTACCTGGAACGGGACGACCAGCGGTGTAAAGATACCTCACGGCGATTTTATCCCGGCGGCGCGCGCGGGGCTGACTGTCTGTGATGCGACCTCCGCCGTCTTTGCCATGGAGCTGCCCTGGGAGAAACTTGATGTCGTTACTTTTTCATGGCAGAAAGTACTTGGGGGCGAGGCCGCTCATGGGATACTGGTGTTGTCTCCCCGTGCGGTGAAGCGTATCGAGAGCTATACTCCGCCGTGGCCCCTGCCCCGGATATTTCAACTCAGGAAAAAAGGGAAACTGGCCGCGGGGATCTTTGAGGGTTCCACGATCAATACTCCTTCCATGCTCTGCAATGAGGATTATCTGGCCGCTCTCGACTGGGCGGAATCCATCGGCGGCCTTCCCGCCATGATACAGCGCAGTAAAGATAATCTGCAGGCCGTGGAGGAATTTGTGGCGGTTCATCCCTGGATTGATTTCCTGGCTTCCGAACCGGCGATAAGATCGAACACCAGCGTCTGCCTGAAAGTGGATCTGCCTGCAGACAGGATCAGGGAGCTGGTAAGGCTGCTGGAAAAAGAGGGGGCGGCCTTCGATATCGCTTCATACCGGGATGCTCCGGCCGGGCTGCGTTTCTGGTGTGGTGCCACCGTGGAGAGAGAGGACTTGAAGATTGCATTGCAGTGGCTGGAGTGGGCTTATCAGCAGGTAAAACAAGAGTAAAAAGCAGGAAGAATTAACCGCTTGATAGAATAAATTGTAAAAGAGGTTTTCAATCCAGACAAGGGAGATTGTGTTGATGAAAAAAAAGGTGGCCATGATCAATCTCGGAGCAGACGGGGGCTCTGCATTGGCGGAATATGTACGGGAGCTGGCCGTTGCTCTGGCACGGCAGGGGCATTACAGGGTCGATATCTATACCGGAAACTATGGAGGAGAACTGAGCGTCGAACAGATAAATGATGATGTTTGCATGATACGTATTCCTGCGCCGCAGGCCCGGTTTGCGGAGACGGAAAGCCTGTTGCCGGTACTGGATCAGGTTGCCGATGAGATCTGCACCTACATCCGTGAGCAGGAGATTGGCTATGACTTCTACCACTCTCACGGCTGGGAGGCGGGATATGCGGCCGTCAAAATTACGGGGCGGATGGGCTCGTGGTTCATGCATACGCCCCATTCTCTGGCGGTGCAGGAGGGGGACGGGGTCAACTCTTTTGGCCCGGCCCCGGAAGGGCGAGGTTCGAGAAGCCGCATTGAGCAGGAGAAGAAGATTTTTGGAAAAGCCCGTGGAATCATTGCCTTAAAAAATTCGGAACTGGCAGATTATCGGGACTCTTACAAATATGAGGGAGCGAATGCCGTCGTTATCCCTCCGGGTGTTAACACCGGCATCTTCTACCCGGCGTTGAAAGGGGAAGAAGAGACGGATGTCAGTCTGCCCGAACGCTATATCCTGACCATAGCCCGCAACAATCTTTACCATGGTCTGGATAAGCTGATCCATGTCTTTGCCATGATGGCCAAAAGCCATCCCAACCTCTATTTGATTATCGGCACTTACGGAAAGACCACAGATCGTAAAGATGCGATCCTGAAGGAGCAACTGGCGGGGGTCGCCGAGAGCTACAATCTGGAGGAGCGCGTCATGTTCCCCCGGATTACGGACCATGATCTGCTGGTCTCTTATTATCGCCGGGCCAAAGTATATGTCCATCTTTCATTTTCCGAGCAGTATGACCTGACGGTGATGGAAGCCATGGCCTGCGGCATGCCGGTGGTTGTATCACAGCTGTCGCCTATCAGGAGCTTTCTGACCAACAACAAAGACTGCCTGATTGTGAACTCCAGGAGCAATGAGGATATCTATCTGGCCATCGAAAAAATACTGGGCACGAAATCTGAACGAAAAAACCTGGCTCTGAACGCCGTGAAGACGGTCGATGAAAAGTTTTCATGGCCGGCGGTGGTCAAGGAGCATCTCAGCCTGAAGTTGGACGGCATGGCCCGGATCAAGGATGGGAAGTTGCAGGTATTGAGCCCTTACGGTTTGGGAAAACCGGCTGTTTTGGAACCCTGCGAGGGGGTTGAGGTGATTATCAACGGCGAACTGATCGAGCGTAAAAAAAATGTGTATGCCGAAGATAAGATCATCCTTAAACCTGACGATGAAATAGTGCCGGTCCGGATTGATCTGTCTATCGCCAAAGACGAGCTCAGCGCCGAGGTCGAGATAGCCCCCGAGATGAGGATAACCTATACATTGCTGGATCAGAAGCCGGTCAATTATCTGAAGTTGACGGCGGAGAAGAAGGAACAGGTTCATCGCAAAGTTCTAAAAGAGGAGATTCTGGCCGTACTGAAGGAAAATCAGGTGGTTTACGGCGTCGACGGTGAGGCTCTGGATGAACTCTCCGCCTCGGAGATTCCTCTTACCGGGGTTGTTGCCCGGGGGGATCCGGTACAGAATGGGGTGGATGGATATGTGGAATATCTGGTCTCCACCGAGAAAGAACAGGTGGTTTATGATGAGGAATTAGCCAAAGTAAATTATCGTGAACGCTACGTTATTCCCCAGGTGAGCGAGGGTGATATTTTAGGGATCATCCACCCGCCGGTTGAAGGGGTGGCCGGCCGTAGTGTAAGGGGCAAGGAACTGCCTCCCCCTCCCGTAAAAAAAGCCGGCGTTATCTGCAGAGATGGCGTCACCTTGAATGCCGACCGCACAAAGGTGATCGCGGAGATGAAGGGGCGGCCTGTAGTCAGGAAGGGACGCGAGGCGATCATCAAGATAGATCCGTATTATGTGCATTACGGCAATGTGAATATGAATACCGGAAACATCAGCTTCAAGGGACACCTCAAGGTTGAAGGTTTTGTGGATGAGGGGATGGACGTAAGTGCCGATGGGGATATCCTCGTTTCCGAGAATACCACCGGAGCACATATATCCGCCGGCGGCAACGTGAATATAACCGGCAACTGTATCAACAGCAATGTCATGGCCGGCGGTTTATCGCTGCTCTGCCGGGAGCTACGGGAAAACCTGAATTTTTTAAAAATATCGATGGGGGCGGCAACGGAAAATTATCAGCAGATTGTAGAAGTCATGCTCGAGAAAGGCAAATTGTATGCCGGCAGCTTCCCCCGGATATTGAACCGGATGCTGCAGATAAAATTTCCCGAAGTATTTGAATTGGCGGAGAGAATTGAGAAGCTGGTCGTGGAAAGAACCCGGTTTCCCTTGCCCGACAATGCGGCAAAAATACTGAATGAGCTGATATTTTTCTTCTTGAGAGAGGGGCTGATGGAGGCCAGGGATGAGCAATCGTTAAAAAGGATCTACCGCCTGATCAGTGAAGCCATCGCTATCATTGGCCCTCTGGCGGATAACAAGCTGGATATCGTCAGCCGTTATGCACAGAACAGCAAAATGCAATGCACGGGCGATATCATTATCGATGGTCCGGGAGTTTACAATTCTTCTTTTGAATGCGGCGGCAAGGTGGTTGTGCAGCGGCTGTTCCGCGGTGGCCATATCGAGGCCGGCGGTAATGTTTTTATCGGGGAGCTGGGCAGTCCGGGAACATCGATCGCGCAGGGGCTGGTCCATGTTCCGGAGGAGAACATAATCAAACTGGGGAAGGTGTATGAAGGCACAAGAATAAAGATAGGAGACAGCGTTTTTATGCTTGCCTCCACATATAATAGAATTACCGTCCACTATGATGCACAGGAAAATAAGGTGAAGGTATCTTACTGGGGATAAAACCTTACACCCCCGGATATCTGTTTTTTTTAAGGAGATGATTGCCACCACGGCTGTCGGCGCAGTCTATATATTTTAAAATATTCATCGGTGCATTCTCGGTTTTTAAACTGCAACAATCCACAATAATCTACAGCAATATACATTATTTTATCCCCACAGGACATATTTCTGCAAAATATCAGAGTGCAAATTGCAATATGTGCAACCCCATGTGCAAGAATTTATATAAATCTAAAAAAAATGGGGAAAGTAAATGATTGACTTAATAAATCGGTTTCATTATTATTATACAACAAAAGATAGTTTTACCATTAAATGTGATTGGCAGGTGTCGGGAAATAATTTAAAAACAAGGGGTGAACTGCTATCAACCTGAAACATGGGAAAACAAGGGTTACACCTAGAATAGGGCTTGACATCGGTGTTTTTGCGATTAAAAGTGTGTTGTTGGATGGAGACCGCGGAGAAAAAATAAAAAAATTATATATGCCCATCGCGGGTAATCCTGCCGCGGCGGCCCGTGAATCGCTGGAGCATATACTGAAAGATCTCGGGTCGGACGAGGTGCAGGTAGGTATTACCGGCAATAATGCACGCTTGGTTGCCGCCGAAATGGGTGTGAAACCGATCCTTGAAGTGAAGGCTCTGCAAGCGGGGCTCTCCGCCCGGAAGATCAGGGCCGGGTCAGTGCTGGCATTGGGCCACGAGAACATGTACTACCTCGAACTGGAATCTGAAGGGACGGTTACATTTTTTAACCGTAACGGGCAATGTGCCGCCGGAAGCGGTTCGTTCTGGTACCAGCAGGCAACGCGGATGGGATACAATGATCGGGAGCTGGCGGAGGTGGCGGTGCAGTCGGGGACGGCGGTAAAGATTTCGGGTCGTTGTGCCGTCTTTGCCAAATCGGATATGACCCATGCCATCAATGAAGGGGCTTCACAGGCGGCGGTGGCCGCCGGTATGGCGAAGGCATTGGTGGATCTGGTGGTTGCGGGGGTGGCCCAGAATCGGATCTCCGGGCCCGGCACCCTGGTCGTGGTCGGGGGGGTGGCCAACAATCCGGCGATTATCAAGTGTCTGGAGGCCTACTGCCGCGAGCGGGATGTGGAGATAGAGGTCCCTTCCGATCATGAGTATATCAATGCCTTCGGAGCGGCGCAGAGCGGAACGGCACTGCCGGTATCGGCACTTGATCTGGAGCGGTTGGTATTGGAGAGGTACATTCCTGAAAATCCGCTTCCTCCTCTTGATCCCGGACGGGTCTTTTACGGCCGTGACACGGAGACGGAAGCATCTTTTGATCTCTCTACCGTCTATCTGGGGGTAGATTGCGGCTCGGTATCTACAAAGTGCACCCTGCTCGATGGCGGCGGGCGTTTTATCGGCGGTATTTATCTGCCTACCGCCGGGCGACCTGCACTCCAGGTGCTGGAATTGATGAAGGAGCTGGATCGGCAGTATGGGGATCTTCTTGGGGAGAATACGGCGCTGGTATCCTGCACCACCGGGTCAGGGCGTTTTTTGGCCCAGAAGATCATCGATGCCGATTACGCCGTTGACGAGATCACCTGCCAGGCGGAAGGAGTAAAATCACTTTACGACGACCAAGCTCTGTCCATCATCGAGATCGGCGGGGAAGATTCAAAGTTTGTGCAGATCAAGGACGGCCTCCTCTGTGATTACAACATGAACCCGGTATGCGCCGCGGGAACGGGGACCTTTCTGGAGAATCTTGCCGAGCTGCTTGGCGTAAGCATTAAAGAGGAGTTCTCCCGGAAGGCATTCCGCGCGGATTATGGGATCGATCTGGGGGATACATGCACACTTCTTTCTCAGACGACATTGGTATCGGCGGCCTCCAGAGGGCTGCCGTTGGAGGCTCAGCTGGCCAGCCTGGCTTACTCCTCGGCCTGCAACTATCTGAGCAAGACCGTGGAGAGCAGGATGCTTGAAGGAAAGTTGATCTTTACGGGAGCGACGGCCAAGAACCACGCCCTGGCCGCCGCTTTTGCGGATCGGTGCGGGAAGGATGTCTTTGTTCCTCCACGCCCGGAATTGACCGGCGCACTGGGGGCCGCATTGGTCGCCAGGGCATTTTATATCGAGGAAGGGATGCCCGCCAAACCGCCCCATGGATTGAGCCACCTTAATGATTATACATTGGACAAGAGACCCTGCCGGGCCTCATGTCCCCATGAACACAACTGCCAGCTGGACGTGATCAGGTTCAAGGATGGCTCAAAATTCATTTATGGTGACCGCTGCGGCCGTTATTCCGAGCTGGAGCGTAAAAAAGGCAGCGTTGATTTTCCCGATTATCTGAAGATCAGGGAGAAGATATTTTACGAGAGTGCCGGCGAGCCTCTGGCGGAAGGAGTAGAGGTGGGCATCGCCTGCAGCGGGCTCTTCCACGAGCTCTATCCGTTCTGGTCCGCTTTCTTCCGCACCCTGGGGGCCGGGGTGGTGTTGAGCGGCCGGTCCGGTGAGGAGTTGCTGGAACAGGGTAAGAACAATCTGGCGGCCGAGATGTGCTACCCCATCGAGGTGTTGATCGGCCACTATCATGAACTGGTTAAAAAAGATCCCGATTACATCTTTATTCCGGAGATCGTCGATCTGGAACCGCTGCCCTGGGCGAAGGATTGGCCGCGACAACTGTGTTGCCCCCTGCTGATGATGGTCAGGGGTTACACCGTTCACTCTTTGAACATCAAGGAAGATAAAGTGCTTCATGCCCAGATCAACTTCCGGGCCGGGCCCGTTCATGTTGCCGCCCAGTTGAGGCCGCTGGCCAGGAAGCTTCTGGGGAGCAGATTTACCTCTTTATTATTTCGGCGTGCACTGAAAGACGCTTATGATACCCAAAATAAATTTCAACGGCAGGTCGAGCGGGAGGGATGCAGGGTCATCGAGGGGCTTCGGGAGCAACCGGAATCCGTGGTGGCGCTTACTCTGGGGCGTTCATATACCCTCTACGATACATTTGTATCCAAGGACCTGATGTCACATGCCGCCAAACGGGGGCTGATCGCTCTGCCGCAGGATTTCCTCCTGGAATATCTGCGTGGATGGTACGAGGGCAGGATCCGTTCGTCTTTCCTTGATCCTTACCGCGATGATTTTGTTCGCTATTTAAAAGAGATGATCGGGCATATGGACAACATCTACCCGGTTCAGGCACAGAGCATGCTTTCCGGGGCCCTGGCGGCGCAGTTTCTAAATGAACGGTCGGCAAAGACCGGCCTGCCTCAGTTTCATCTGGTGCTGCAGGATCCTTTCCGGTGCGGCCCCAACTCCATGCTCCGCCATTTCCTGGACAACATCGGCGGATACCTGCGCCTTACTCTGGATGAGCATACCGCTCCGGCGGGTATGATTACCCGTCTGGAAGCCTTCAAGAATACCTGCCGCTCGCGCAAAAAAAGTGTTGCGGTTCCGTTTTTCTCGGCCCGGACTACCTCAGCCGCCAACCGCCGCTGGAAGAAGATTCTGATCCCGAATCCCTCCTATCATTCCGGGGTTTTTGCCGCTCTTTTCAAAAACTACGGGGTGGAGACGGCGGAGCTTCTCCGCAGCGAAGATCGGGACCTGACCCTGGCACGGCGCTATACCAACGGCGATGAATGCCTGCCGTTTATACAGAATATGCAGGACTTTCTTGAATTTGCGCAAAACAACCCCGACAGGGTCGAAGAGGAGGATCTCGTCTTTTTCCAGGGGTGGGCCTGCGGACCCTGCCGTTACGGCCTTTATGCCTCGGCGCAATCCATGCTCATGAATCGTGCCGGTTATGGCGCCCATAAAGTATGCGCGGTGAAGACAGATGAGGTTATGAGAAGGTTTGGCCCCGCTTTTGTGATAGGTTTATATGATGGAATGTTGGCCATCGATCTGCTCTACAAGATGTTGCATTTAACGCGGCCTTATGAGCTTGAAGCCGGTGCCTCCGATGCACTTTTCAATACATACGCGGAAAAGGTTTTTGCCATCCTGCGTACCCATCGTTTCAGCCTGCTTCATCTGGTGGATGGCCGGCACCTTGCTCCCCTGGAGGCGGTAATTGCCGAAGCGGCATCGCGATTTGCGGCGATCCCCCGCCGTAACGGCGATCTCCGTCCACGCATTTTGATTTCCGGCGAGTTTTATGTGCGCATTGATGATCGCAATAACCAGGATATTATCAGGCGGATCGAGGCGGCCGGAGGGGAAGCTTACTTTGCTCCGGCCACCGAGTTTTTTATCTACACAACTTATGCCAATTACCGTAAAGCCAAATTGGACTACACGCTGGACGGCAGCCCGTTTCGTTATTTCAACAAATTGGGGTATGGGGCCATTCACCGGTTGGCTCTGCGTGATGAGCACCGTCTGGATCGTGCCGCGGCACATTTACTCCTTGGCCTGGAGGAGCCTTCTCCCCGGGAGATAAGAAAGAAATCAACCAAATATATACCGGAGCATACCGCCGGTGAACCGCCGATGACCATCGGCCGGACGGGGGCTCTGGCCGGTAGGGAGAGGGTGGCCGGAGCAATTTTTGTAGGGCCGTTCACCTGCATGCCGGCCTCGACCGTCGAGGCCCAACAGGGATTTCTGAGCAAGGAGATCGGCATCCCCATCATCAGCGTTTACTATGATGGGCGGGATAATGCCAACCGGGATGAATTTATCCACAGCCTGGTCTTCCAGGCCCAACAAAATTTAATGTCAAGGGGACAGTAATATATAGTTTCAGC
>JBASYW010000037.1:0-4373 GCA_049277715.1 Dethiobacteria bacterium
GGTTAACCCATCGGCTTCCACGCAAGATGTTGCTGTAGGTTTTGGCAACGTGCCCTTTCACCGCACCGAGTTCACTGCAGAAAAAATAACCGCCTACTTCAACCTTGATCTGGCGACGATGAGAGGATACGGACTCGGGGCTAATGCCGATGAATTCCTGACCATTTTCTCTCTCTGGAAGATCAGGCGCTTTTTAAATATGGGACTGCGGTTACGCACCGCCTGTGATCTCCGCTGCACATCACTGGCTGTTTCTCAGCCGGACGGCTTCAGCATTCCCGCCGAGGAAGAACTGGAGGAATCTTTAAAAAATGCACTTTCCAACTGCCAGGAAGAAGGCCTGTTTGCGGAACCACCCATAATCGATATCGTCTGGGAGAAAAAAACCAAGAAGCAAGAAAAAAGCGATGAGAAAGGTGAGACCAAAATAGGATGATTGCTATAAATTTCAGGATGCTTTCCGGTCGTTACCACAGCACCCCTTGGGGACGTAACGTCAATGAAGGCTCCCCGGAATGGCCTCCGTCTCCCTGGAGAATACTTCGCGCCCTTGTTGCTTCATGGCGTAAAACGTTGCCTTCGGTCGGGGAAGAGGAGGTAGAAGCACTGTTGAAAAAGCTGACAGCACTGCCCCGCTTCTTCCTACCGCCGGCGACCATCGGGGGTACCAGACATTATATGCCTCTGAGGGAAGGAAAAGGTGAGGAGCCAAGAATGATTTTTGATACATTTGTGCTGCTGGACAAGAAGACGCCTCTGGTGGCCTGCTGGCCGGAGGCTGACCTTGCTGAAGGAGAGTCAGAACTCCTTGAGAAACTGCTCGGGGGTTTGCCCTACCTGGGGCGGGCCGAATCGTGGGTTGAAGCTGATCTGGCTTCCCATTTGCCGCCTGACAACTGTTTCCCTGTTGGCGAGGAGGGTATCCCGGACGGTTATGAGACGGTCAGGATTCTGGCTTCACGGGAGGATAACCCCGACTTGCTGAACAAACTTCAGGTTGATACCGCCGACCTTAGGAGTAAAGGCTACGTTGACCCGCCGGGTTCGCGATGGGTTTACTATGCCCGGCCGGGCAACTCGTTTTCGTATCAGCCGCGCCACTCTTTCCCGCAAAAAGAAGGGACATCCGTGACGGTGGTCCGCTATGCCCTTTCGGCCAAGCCCCGGCCCCGGATATATGAGACGATAAAAATTGCGGAGGTGGCGCGGTTATCTGCCCTGGCCAAGTTCGGAAGGGCCAATGATGGGGGAGTAAGTCCGATCCTTTCCGGCAAGAGAGAGGATGGCCGCCCCTTGCGGGGACACCGGCATGCTTTTTACTTGCCCGCCGATGAGGATGGGGACGGGTTTATAGAGAGCCTCACGGTTTATGCCCCCGGGGGATTTTCCGACGTGGAACTGGAAGCACTTGAATCCATAAGGGTCCTCAATTTGCGGGGGGAGAAGAATATAATTAATCTGGTCGTTACCGGGGTGGGTACTGCCGCTGATTTTCAGAACAGGAGTTTATTATTTGCCTCATCCGCTTGCTGGCGTTCCGCCACACCGTTTATCCTGGGGCGTTTCCCCAAATATTATCGCACCGGCAAACAAAAAACAAGGGCTGACGGCACCCAGATTGACGGGCCGGAAGATCAGATCAGACGTGAATGGGATTCGCGCAGAGAGGGGCAATCCGACCTTCCGCCTATTGAAAAAATTGAATTTATACCCGGCTGTCCCTTAAAGGGCAGTGAAGCCGGCTGGCACAAATTTCGATACTGGCGCCAGGGCAGAAAAGTCAAAGGCCCGGGCCTGTTATATGGTTTCCGTCTGCATTTCGCGGCCCCGGTGGCCGGGCCTATAAATCTTGGTTATGGATGCCATTTTGGCATGGGAAACTTTTTCCCGGAGGTGTAGCCTTTTTAAATAGCGGAGTGAAAAATATAAAAGACGAACCAATTGATGAATGATGAGATGAACAAATATGAACAATCAGAAATTGTCCTCAACAATGATGGAAGGCGGATTGCCGGATTTTATTCCGGCTCGTATGCTCAATGAATTTACTTACTGTAATCGACTTTTTTATCTGGAATGGGTCCAGGGTGAATTTGCCGAGAGTGCCGATACTTTAGAAGGACGTTTTCGTCATCGGCGTGTTGATCAGGAAAAGGGAGATCTTCCGGATAGTGCCGATAATGAAGATCTTCCCGTAGAGGTTGTGCAAGCACGCTCGGTATTGATTTCCAGTGAAAAATATCGCTTGATTGCCAGGATTGACCTTCTGGAAATAGAATCGAACAAGGTGGTTCCGGTTGACTACAAACGTGGAAGTATGCCTGAACTTCCTGAAGGCGCATGGGAGCCGGATCGTGTTCAGCTCTGTGCCCAGGCCCTGATTCTGAAAGACCATGGCTATAAATGCGACCATGGCATTATTTATTATGCAGAGTCCAAAAAAAGGATAGAAATATCGATTGATGAAAAGTTGATAAAGCGGACGCTTACATTAAGGGATGAATTGATTGATACAGCTTTGGGGGGTATCATACCTGAACCGTTGAAGGATAGCCCGAAATGCCCGCGATGTTCACTTGTAGGCATCTGCCTGCCCGACGAGACCAATCTCCTGTATGAAGAAGATAGAAAAAAGGAGGATAACCGCCGCTTAATTCCCGCCCGACAGGATGCTCTACCTGTTTATATTCAGGAACAAGGGGTTTTTATTGGAAAAAAAGGCGATCTTCTGGTCATCAAAAGCAAGGGAGAAGTCTTAAAGGAAGTGAGGCTGTTAGATGTATCTCAACTTTGTATTTTTGGCAATGTTCAAGTTTCCACCCAGGCATTGCGCGAATTGAATATACGCAACATACCTGTATGTTATTTTTCTTATGGCGGGTGGTTTTATGGTTATAATACAGGGATGAGCCACAAAAACATTGAGCTGAGGATACGCCAGTTCGAGGTTGCCGGTGATCAGGAACTAAGTCTCAAATTGGCTAAAACATTTGTAAACACCAAAATTAAAAACTGCCGGACTTTTTATCGTCGTAACCATCCCTGCCCTGATAAGAAAATAATTGACGAACTGTCCCGGTTGGCATCCAAGGTTAAATACGTAAAGAGTTTTGACGTACTGCTGGGGCTTGAAGGTGCAGCCGCCAAAGTTTATTTTTCAAACTTTGGGGAATTGATAAAATCCGAAGATTACAAAGAAGATGCGGACTTTATATTCAAAGCACGCAACCGCCGCCCGCCAACAGATCCCGTAAATGCTTTACTTTCATACGTTTACTCACTGTTAAGCAAAGACCTGATGGTTACCCTTCTTGCCGTTGGGTTTGATCCGTATCTTGGATTTTATCACCGGCCCCGGTATGGCCGACCGGCCCTGGCACTCGATCTGATGGAAGAATTCAGACCGATTATCGGTGATTCTGTGGTTTTAACCGCTATTAATAACAGGGAAATAATCGGAGAAGACTTTATTTTCAGAGCGGGGAGCGTGGCATTAAATGGCGAAGGCCGCAAGAGGTTTATCGCCGCCTATGAACGTCGCATGGATACGTTGGTCACGCATCCGGTTTTCGGTTATTCCGTAAGTTATAAAAGGGTGCTGGAATTGCAGGCACGGCTGCTGTGGCGTTATTTAAATGGTGAAATTAAAACTTATCCTGCATTTCTTGCGAGATAGTAATCAGATCAATCAGGGAGGAAAAACGTCTATGCGTAACCGTTATATCGTCTGCTATGACATCGCGGATGCAAAGAGGCTAACCAAGATGTTTAAAAAGATGCGTGGATTTGGTGATCCGCTGCAGTACTCCGTATTTTCCTGTGAACTGTCCAGGCAAGAGAAAGTGATGTTGATTTCTGCTGTATCCGATATTATTCATCATAAAGAGGACAGAGTAATGATTATCAATACCGGACCGGTAAAGGGGCGGGGGGAAGATGCCTTTGAATTTTTGGGGTGCTCGGTAACTTTTGATGATTCGACAGCAATAATAATATAGCTGACATTAACGATCTTTGATAATATAATATAGGTAAAGCTCTGGTATAATATAAAGGATGCGAGAGGTCAGGTGATGACACGAAAACAACCAACAGCCTTATTTGCCGAAAACCCCTTATTTGGCAAGCGTTTTCGGCATATAAATAAAATAAATAAATAATAGAATTGGCCTTAAAAAGAGCACCTCTCGCAAAGCGATCTCTAAAGCCCTGTAAATACAGGCTTTATCATGGGTGCCGTATCCACGGCTGAAAAGCCGTGGCTCGATTGAAGCCTAAGGCAATGGAAGAATTAAGCCGATTAACCACCGGTATCCACGGCTGAAAAGCCGTGGCTCGATTGAAGCCGGAAAAGGAACGGCGCATTATACGAC
>JBASYW010000038.1:0-6039 GCA_049277715.1 Dethiobacteria bacterium
CTCCATCTCCGTAAAAACTTTGTAGGCAACAGCATCAGCCCTCCTGGAGCCTTCCCCGGTATAGAACATCAAATTAACATCGGTATCCATGAGCAGAAGGTTGTAGGACTACTTCCTGGTGTGGGTGCCGAACCAGAATCGGGGGTTAATGCCGGCGCTACCCAGAAAAGTAGCCAGAATAATGATAACCGTAACCGAGGCAATAATCAGGGGAAGTAATGCTTTTCTAGGCGTAGAAACCTTGGATCCACCTGTTGATTTCAAGTTTACACTCCCCATGTATAGAATAAGAACATCCGCATCAGAATAAAATGATCTTTAACGATTTTAGCATACCTACGGCGAAAAACCAAAGTACGGCAGCTTTAAACCCCCGTTACCCCGTAATCCCTATATTTTTCGCGGCCACATGCTAAATGGAGCTCAAAATAGCAGAAAACAGATCCAACAAGGTGTTGTTAATCAAGAGTTTATATACAGAGGCTCGTTTGAGGCAGGTTCGTCTCTTTTCATCATTTTTCCACTTCTCTTATCTGAATGCTTCCGGGCTTGCACTTGAGGACACATTCACCGCAATCGGTACATTTTTCCGGATCAATAACCGGCAGATTATCCTCAAAGCTGATCGCTTCGTTCGGACAGGCTTTAACGCATGCACGGCAAGCAATACACCCTACTGCACATGCCTCTTTAACTTTTTTCCCGCGATCCCTGGAATTGCACAGAACCAGACCCCCACTGTAATCTTTGGGGATTATACTGATAATTCCCCGTGGGCAAGCATTTTGGCACAAACCACATCCCAGACATTTGTTTTCATCGATCACGGGTAGGCCGTCTTCACCCATGGTTATGGCCCCGAATGAGCAGGCTTGAACGCAGGTACCCATCCCCAGACATCCGTAACGACAACTTTTAAAACCGTCCCACATGCTCTCTGCCAAACGGCAATCCATGGCACCACCATATATAAATTTGTCCTGGGCATGCTGATGGTTCCCGGCACACCTGACCACCGCCACATGCGGTACCGCTTCTTTACATTCCAGGCAGAGTATCTCTGCGATCTGATCGGCTACATCCTTGCCGCCCGGGATACATGCGGTAAGCTCGGATTCTCCGGCCACCACCTTTTCCGCAAAGTTACTGCACCCGGCACAGCCACAAGCACCGCAATTGGCACCGGGCAATATCTCCTCGATGGATTCAACCCGTTCATCAACTTCAATGGCAAATACCTGTGCAACCCAGGCCAGCAACAGACCAAATACGGCCCCCAAGCCTCCGAGCATAACGATCGCATATACGAGCTCCACTTACCTCAACTCCTTAATCAGAAAATTACGTTACAGTTTAAGCATCCCCTGAAAACCCATAAACGCCAGGGAAAGGATGCCGGCGGTAATGAGGGTAACCACCGTCCCGCTAAACGCTTTGGGCAGTTCCACCAGTTCCATCCGTTCCCGGATGCCGGCCATAATAATCAGTGCCAGACCAAACCCCACCGAGGCGGCCAGTGCAAAAAACAATGATTCCACGAAGGAAAATTCCTGGTTAATCGCCATAATGGCTGCCCCCAAAACCGCACAGTTAGTGGTAATCAGGGGCAGAAATATCCCCAATCCCTGATAAAGTACCGGGCTTACCTTCTTCATCATCGTCTCCACCAGCTGAACCAGAGAGGCGATGATCAGAATAAAGGTGACAATCTGCATGTAAAGCAGATTGAAGGGAAGAAGAACATAATAATAGACCAGCCAGGTAAAAAGGGTGGCGATGATCATGACAAAAATTACGGCCATACTCATACCCACCGCGGTCTCCATTTTTTTGGAAACCCCCAGAAAGGGGCAGGTCCCCAGAAATTTATTAAAGACAAAGTTCTCCACAAAGATATAGATAAAAATGATGGCCATAATCCTTCCAATATCCATGTTTAATCCCCTCCATTCAAGAGCAATTTATATCTATTCCAAGTTAAATTTTTCAAACAGAGCATTTACCCCCGCGAGCATCAGCCCGAGGACCAGGAAAGCTCCCGGCGGCAAGGCCAGAATACCCATAGGCTGAAATACCGGCCCGGTTACGGGAATATCGAAAATTGTGCCCTGGCCCAGTATCTCACGTATGGTCGCCAGTATAAGCAGGGCCAGTGTAAAACCGGTGCCGATTCCCACCCCGTCAAAAAATGAGCGCAAAACCGGTTTTTTACCCGCAAAAGCTTCGGCGCGGCCCAGAATTATACAGTTGACCACGATAAGAGGAATAAATATACCCAGCTGCTTGTGCAAATCCGGCTGATAGGCGGCCAGCAGCATATCGACCACCGTAACAAAGGTGGCGATAATCACTATATAAATGGGAATCCTGATACTCTTCGGTATATAGTTGCGCAGGGCGGATATAACCACATTGGAACATATCAGCACCGCCATCGTGGCCAGGCCCATCCCCAAGCCTCCCTTGGCCGTAACGGTGACACCCAGAACAGGACACATCCCAAGAACCAAGCGAAAGGTCGGGTTTTCTTTGATAATACCCCGCGTAAGATCCTGAAGATATATGTTCATTTTCTCACCCCCAAAAGTTTAAATGTCACAAATACTCAAGGCTGCTTCATTAAATCGATGCCTTTATATAAATCGGAAGCAGCGTTGACGATATCGCTAACGGAAAGTAAATATGCGGTGGTCGAGATGGTAGCACCCGTCACCGTATCGATATCCTCTCCGATAACAAACGATTCAGAGATATTTTTCCCTATCAGTTCTTTCAGAAAGTCGGGATCCGCAATAACATCTCCGATCCCGGGTGATTCAGAGTGTTCAAGTATATGGATGCCCTTGATCTGGCCATCGCTCCCGATAGCCAGATAATATTTGATCGTTCCCCCGTAGCCGGCTGTATGAGCCAAGGCCATAACCCCCAAAAATTCACCTTTCTGATTATAAACAATATCAAATGATATCCCCTCAATCTCTTCCGATGAGGTCTCCTCCGCTGCGGGAAAGAAATCCTGCAATAGTTCCATCTTCTGCTGCAGGGTGTTCTGTTCCAGAACCGGAGCGGTCAACATGTTCGCCCCCGTCAGCAACAATCCCGACAGAGCACCAACCAAGGCAAGGATAACGGTCATCTTGATGATATTATTCACGACGTTCCACCTCCCCAAATTTCTTCGGAACGGTATATTTATCGATAATCGGGGTTACCGCGTTCATGATCAAAATCGCAAAGGTAACGCCTTCCGGAAAAACCCCAAAAAGACGTACGAGCATGGTGATGACCCCGCAGCCCGCGCCAAAGATTATTTTCCCCAGGCGTGTTACCGGCGAGGTAACCATATCGGTGGCCATGAAAATAGCCCCAAGCATTACACCACCGGTTAGAAGATGGAAAACACCGGTCAGATAAGCATTCTCATACAAATTTCCTCCGAAAGCCGCACCCATTGCAAATACGGTTCCCAGATAAAAGAGGGGGACTCGCCAGTCGATATGCCCCTTGTAAAGCAGCCAGAACCCGCCGATTATCAGCGCGATAGCCGAGGTCTCTCCCAGGGCACCGGCCACATTACCATAAAATAAATCAGCCAGAGAAATTCTTGCGATTTCGGCCTGTTCCATAGCCAGAGGTGTGGCCGAGGTGATCACATCGGCCAAGAAATCAAATGCTTTGGGAACCGGCCAGATGCCGCCCGCCATGTGAGAACTCCAGGAAACGACCAGCACGGCTCTCCCTACCAGGGCGGGATTGAATATATTTTGACCGATACCTCCATAGACCTGTTTGCCGATAATAATCGCTACGATAGATCCTATAACAACCATCCACCACGGTGCATTGGCCGGAAGGGTCATCGCCAGAAGCAACCCCGTTACGGCCGCACTGCCATCACCGAAAATATCCCTCTTTCTTAGAATCAGCGCTTCGGTAACCATTGCAGCGACCATTCCCACCAACATGGTTACCAGCGCTCGGTAACCGAACAACAACACCGCAGCGGCGGCAACCGGCAGAAGAGCGGTCAAAACATCGGCCATGATACTCTTTATGGAATCCGCCGTACGGATATGCGGTGAGGAGGTAATAACCAGTTTACTGTCCATCTACTTTCACTCCTATCTATCTTCCAAAATCTAAAGCAATTTTCTTTTTCTTGCGGTAATTTCTGCTTTAGAAGCTCTAATCCATTGCGTCAACGGCCGGGAAGCCGGACATACATAGGCGCAGCAGCCGCATTCGATGCAGTCCAAAGCATGGAAGACTTCCGCCCGATCAAAGAACCTTTTTTCACTGACCGTCCCCAGAAAATTGGGCAGAAGATTCATCGGGCAGGCTGCTATACAGCGGGAACACCTAATACAGGGGCCGATTTCCCCAAGATGTACTTCCCGTTCGGTTAAAACCAGGATGCCGGAGGTGCCTTTAACAACCGGCACTGCAGTGATAGCCAGTGATATCCCCATCATCGGGCCTCCGGAGATTACTTTGCTGACCTGCCCGGTCAATCCGCCACATTGTTCTATTACATCTTCAAAGGTTGTCCCTATCCTGACCATGAGATTGGCCGGGTTCATGACCCCTGACCCGCTCACGGTGACCACCCGCTCGATAAGAGGAGTGCCCTCCAGAATGGCACGGGCAATCGCGGCGCTGGTGCCCACGTTCTGGTTGACCACATTGACATCCAGCGGCAGCCCGCCGGACGGCACCTGCCTTCCGGTAATCACCTCTATCAGCATTTTTTCCGCTCCCTGGGGATACTTGGTGGGAAGTGGAAAGACGGAGATATTCTTCTCTCTTTTGACCGCTTCCTTCAGAGTTTTAAGTGCATCAGGCTTGTTGTCTTCGATGCCGATTACTCCTGCCGATGCGTCCAGGGCCTTCATCACCGCTTTCAGACCAAAAACAACATTTTCGGGTTCTTCAAGCATAATACGATGGTCGGCGGTAAGATAGGGTTCACATTCGGCCCCGTTGAGAATAACGGTATCTATCTTCTTGCCTTCCGGAGGGGAGATCTTCACATGCGTGGGAAATGCAGCCCCCCCCATCCCCACAATCCCCGCCTCACGTATGATCTGCACGATCTCCTCTTTGGAGAGGTCATCCAGTGTTTTTCGGGAAGGGTTGAGCCCCTCTGCATGCTCATCGGAACCGTTGGACTCGATCACGATTGATCTGATCTTGGTGCCGATGGGCGTGTAATGAAAGTCCACAGAGACCACTTTTCCGGCTATACTGGCATGAATGGGAGCCGAAACAAAGCTCTCGCTCGCCGCAATTTTTTGCCCCGCTTTAACCTCATCCCCCACCTCGACCAGCGGTTCACAAGGTGCCCCAATATGCTGCTGGAGGGGAATGACCACTTTCTCCGGAAGTCGGGCGGAAGTGATCGGAACAGATTCCGTCAACTCCTTGCAATGCCCGGGGTGAATACCACCTTTAAACGATTTTCCGCTCATCCATTCTCTACTCCTTCAGACTGAAATATATTTTAAATACGCTGATTTATACCTTAAAACTCCTGTAAATACATCCTTAAAAATACGCCGCTTAAAGGTTCTTGATCAGGAATAAAAATACCTTCCCCAAAATATATTTCTTAAATAAATTAAAAATTTACAATATTTCATCTAATTCAACAAAAAGGTGGAGTTTATAAATTAAACTCCACCCAAAAAAACATCTGTTTTTTTACGCGCTTTTTAATTATTGTGCGGTGCCTTCATTTTCCGTTTCCGCATTTTCCGCGCCTTTATCATCAACTTCTTCTTCTTCGTCTTGTCCGTCGTCAGCATCATCTAACAGCTCGTCGCCTTCGACGTCGTCGTCATCTTGTTGTGCTTCCTGATTGCAGCCTACGGCAAAACTTAATACCAGGGCCAAAACCAGTAGCAGAACCCCCCACTTTGTATATTTCTTCATGGTTAAACTCTCCCCTCCTTTCTGTTTGTAAATAACGGGTTTTATATTTAAATAAAACCCTCTCTATATATATTACAACATTATATAGAAACTTCCTCCTGATTATTC
>JBASYW010000039.1:0-3376 GCA_049277715.1 Dethiobacteria bacterium
AGTACCGCAGTATCGGCGGCCCTCTTCTTTACAAAATCAATCTCGGCGGCCACCGGGCCGGCACGGCCGGCGCTATCCTTCTCCACCGCCTGGAGAAAAGCCGCCAACCGCTTGGGGGTATTATGAAAATCAGGGATGGTCTCATGGAGGCTCTCCACCGGAAAGTCATCGAGCAGCATTTGAAATTTGCCCACGGCTCTGCCCGCATGGTAGAACTGCAGGGGGTTCTCCACCTTCTGGTACGAACGTGCATTATCGATAAAATCGTAGGCGCGCCAGTAGTCCCCCGCAGCAGTCCGGTAGTAACTGGTTCCCTCCATCGTAGGGATAATATTCAACGTTTCACGGCCCGGGTCACCCCCGTTTTCCACAATCCGCCTCTGAAGGTGCCGGGTAACCTTTGCAATGTTGTCCATCATCCGGCCGGGGTCCTTGAATACGTTGTGATTTATCCGCTGGAGGATATAGCGCCTTTTTCGGCCATCCTCCCCCGCAAAACCAACGATAAAGGTGTCGTTGATATGACCAAATGTAAGCTGGCTGGCTTCCAAATATTCACCCTCGAACCTGAAGTGCTGCACAATCTTTATAATCTGCATTTTATTCCTTTCTTGTTCCTTTCCCCGATTGATATATATCTTTAAAAATATTTTACCATTCCGGCTGCTCTCCCGCCACTTTTTATTTGTTTCATGGCGGCACCTAAAAATAAACAGGGTGGCCAACGCCACCCCGCCCTGATGCTAATATTTCCATACAGTTGCCCGATCAGCACTCGAATTTGATCCCGCCGCGATCACCCCGGCGCATCAAAACCGTACCATCGGGTTTGGTCTCCCCCGCTACAATCTTGCGCGACAAGGGAGTCTCCACTTCCTGCTGGATGACCCGCTTCAGGGGACGCGCCCCGTAAGTGGGATCATAGCCCTTTTCAGCCAGGTAATCGACTACTTCCCGCTCCCATTCCAGACGAAGAGAGGCGCTCTCCAAAAGTCTCGCCTGAAGACGCTCCAGCAAAAGAAGTGCGATCCGGGCAATCTGCTCATGTTCCAGCACATGGAAGACAATAACTTCATCAACTCTGTTCAGGAATTCGGGGCGGAAGTGCTGCCTTAACATTCCCAGCACGACCGTCTTCATCTGATCATGTTCGCCCTCTTTTTCCTGATAAGAAAGTATCTCCTGACTGCCGATATTTGAGGTCATGATGATTATCGTATTGCGAAAATCCACCGTACGCCCCCGGCCGTCGGTAAGCCGCCCATCATCCAGTATCTGCAGAAGGGCATTAAATACATCGGGATGTGCTTTTTCAATCTCATCAAAGAGTACCACGCTGTAAGGCTTCCTGCGCACCGCTTCGGTCAGCTGCCCTCCTTCATCGTAGCCGACATACCCCGGCGGGGCTCCTATCAGGCGCGAGACGGCATGCTTCTCCATATACTCGGACATATCGAGACGTATCATACTGCGTTCATCTCCGAACAAGGCCTCGGCCAGTGCCCGGCTGAGCTCTGTTTTCCCTACTCCTGTGGGCCCCAGAAAAATGAAGCTGCCTACCGGCCGGTTCGGATCCTTGATCCCGCTACGGGCCCTGATTACCGCATCGGCAACGGCGCTTACGGCTTCCTCCTGCCCGATTACGCGCCGATGCAGGATCTCATCCAGCCGTACCAGTTTTTCGCGCTCACCTTCCAGAATACTGCTCACCTGTACTCCCGTCCACCGGCTTACGACCCGGGCGATATCTTCCTCGCTGACCTCTTCATTCAGGAACATCTCCTGTTTATGCTTATTTGCAAGTCGCTCCTCTTCTTCTTCAAGACGGCGTTCCAGCTCATTCAAGCGGCCATATTTTAACTCCGCGGCCCGGTTGAGATCATATTCCCGTTCCGCCCGCTCCGCAGCCGTGCGTACCTCTTCGATTTCTTTCTTGATTCCCTGCACCTTGGCGATCGATTCTTTTTCTTCTTCCCACTGCAATTTCATGGCCTCCGCTTCCCGGCGCAACTCATTCAGCTCTCTCTGCAGCTTCTCCAGACGTTCCCCAGAAGCGGGATCTCTCTCTTTTTTAAGGGCGGCCTCCTCGATTTCAAGCTGCATCACCCGCCGGGTGATCTCATCAAGAACCGCGGGCATGCTGTCGATCTGAATACGCAGGTGTGCTGCCGCCTCATCCATGAGATCGATGGCCTTGTCCGGAAGGAAGCGATCGCTGATATAGCGATCGGAAAGAACCGCCGCAGCAATGAGAGCCGCATCCTGGATGCGTACCCCGTGATGCACCTCGTAACGCTCTTTCAGCCCGCGCAAGATCGAGATCGTATCTTCCACCGAGGGGGGATCGATCATCACCGGCTGGAATCGCCGCTCCAATGCCGCATCTTTCTCAATGTGCTTCCTGTATTCATCTATGGTCGTGGCTCCGACCGCCTTCAGTTCTCCCCGTGCCAGCATCGGTTTTAACAGATTGCCGGCATCCATCGCCCCTTCTCCGGCAGCACCGGCGCCAACCACGGTATGAAGCTCGTCGATAAAAAGAATCACATTTCCCGCAGCCTCCTGGACTTCTTTCAACACGGCCTTGAGCCGCTCTTCAAACTCGCCGCGATATTTGGCCCCCGCGACCAGAGCCCCCAGATCCAGAGCGATAACCTTCTTGCCCTTCAGGCCTTCTGGCACATCCCCGGCCACAATACGCCGGGCCAGCCCTTCGACCACAGCAGTCTTGCCCACGCCCGGCTCCCCGATCAGCACCGGATTGTTCTTTGTCCGCCGGGACAAAATCTCCATGATCCGGCGGACCTCATCATCACGCCCGATGACGGGGTCCAGCTTTCCATCCACCGCCAAAGCAGTCAGGTCACGGCCGTAGCGTATAAGCGCCTCATAGGTGGCTTCCGGTTGATCGGAAGTGACCCGTTGAGATCCGCGCACCTCTTTTAAAGCGTTGAGCATGGCATCGCGATTGATACCCATCCGCTGTAACAGCGACTTCAGATCATCGTCGCCATCCTCGATCATCGCCAGCAGCAGATGCTCCGCACTTATATATTCATCCATGAGCTGTTTTGCTTCCTGCTCTGCCCGGTAAAAAACCCGGGCCAGGGATGAACTCATCTGCAACGTCCCCTGATAACCTGATACACGGGGGATCTTACCCAGCAGCTTGTCAAGTTCCCGGTTCAGTTGCCGGTGATCAACCCCGATTTCCTGTATAAACCGGGTGGCCAGCCCCTGCTCCTGTGCCAGCAGGGCTGCAAGCAGATGCAAGGGGATGAGGACCTGATGGCCCCGGCTGATTGCTTCCTGTTGGGCCAGTTCCACGGCCTCTCTTGATTTATGTGTAAAACGACCGATATCCATTGTAATCACC
>JBASYW010000040.1:0-6925 GCA_049277715.1 Dethiobacteria bacterium
GGGATCTTCACATCGATCCCGCCCATAAAAGCGGTCAGATCCAAAATTATCTCCTCCCTACCTATCTCCGCTCTGGTCAGATCCAACTTGATCCCGCCCATGAAGGCCAGATAATTGCCGCTTTCCAGTTTCCATGACTTTTGACCTATATCGACCCCACCCATGAACGCCAGGCGGTTACTTCCCCTTCCGGAGCCGCGCTTTCTGAGCAAGCTGAACCCCAGAAATATCAACAATACAGGCAGAAGTATCTGCCAGAACCTGTTGACGATCGCCGCATCGATCAGGCCCATATTCCGCCCCAGGTAGAGGACCCCGATACCCATCATGATCAGGGCGGAAACAAACTGTCCCCAGGAGAAGAAAACTCTTTTTCCGGAGCTGCTGCCGGAAGTGCGGAAGGAGAGAACCAGCCAGTCGAGGCCGACAATCAAGGGAATGAGGGGCCAGTAACTCCATAAATTTAGAGCGGCGGTATCGATCAGATTAAAATCCTGCAGCAGCCAGAGCACTCCGGCGATCAGGATCACCAATCCCAGAATGATACGGAAGTTCAGACCACGCATGTAAAATCCCCCCGGTATGTTTTTTATTGAAAAAATATTCATCCCCGGCCTGATTCTCTTAAATAATTTATACAGCATATTTACCTGCATATGTCTCCATATTTTAGAGAAGCAGGCCGCAAAATAAAAAAGACAGGTTTACTCCTGTCCTTTTCCTTATCAAGATAGGATGCGGCTATTGTTCCCTGCTTTTCTGGTACAGTTTGTAGAGCCGCGATTTTTTATGGGCCGCATTGTTTTTATGGATAACTCCTTTGCTCACCGCCTTGTCGATGGTGCGCACTGCCTCCTTGAAACGCAGATCCATGGATTCCTCATCTTTATTTTCCAGAGCCTCGGTAAAGCGGCGTATGGAAGTATTTAACCGGCTTTTTATGGCCCGGTTGCGGGCCGTCCTGGTTATCGTTTGCCGGACTCTTTTTCGGGCGGACAGCGATGTTGGCACGATCTCACCTCCTCATAATTGCTTTTTAACAGATGACACCCTAAGAGTTTACCATTAATGAATGCATAATGCAACATCAACCTCAAAACAATAGCCATAAAAAAAGCATATAAAAAAAGCTTTTGGTTATGATAAATTCAGTAACCAAAATAACTCTGCAAAGGGGTGAGAAGATGCTAGGATTGATTATCCGCTTTATCGTATCGGCGATTGTACTTATGGTGGTCAGCTATATATTGCCGGGATTTGCCCAGCTCACCTTTGGCCATGCCCTTATCGCCGCGGTGGTTATCGCCCTGCTGGGTTTCATCGTAGAAAGTTTCTTTGGCCGAAAGATCTCTCCGCAGAACAGGGGGCTGGTTGGTTTTGTAGTTTCGGCGGCGATCATCTTTCTGGCTCAGTATATCGTTCCCGGCATGACCGTTAGTATTATCGGAGCGATTCTTGCGGCTATCGTTATCGGCGTGATCGATCTGTTTGTTCCGACGGAGTTGCGTTAGTGAAGGAGGAAGTTGGATTTGACCTGCACCACAGATCATCGTGACGGGTTTGTCCCCGGGTACAATATCAGAACCGACCTGGCGCTTGAGGCCAACGAGGTCATCAGGGAAAGAACTGCTGCCGAGATCCCGGGGGTAAAGGAAGAAGTCAAGGAAGAAGACGGCATCAAGGTGACGAAAGTATCGGTCTTGACGGAGGAGGCATCTTCACGGCTCGGCAAACCGATCGGCGACTATGTTACCATCGAATCCCCCGACTTGAGAAAGAAGAGTGCCAGCTTGCAGAACCGCATCAGCAAGATTCTGGCCCGGGAAATTACGGAGATGGCCGGTTTTGAAGAGAAACCGAATATGTCCATCCTGGTAATCGGTCTGGGTAACTGGAATGTAACCCCCGATGCATTGGGTCCCAAGGTGATCGAGGACTTGCTGGTAACACGCCATATTTTTAACGAGCAGGATCCCTTTGGTTTATCCGGAAAGGGATTCCGCCGGGTAGCGGCGCTCTCTCCGGGGGTAATGGGGCTTACCGGCATAGAAACCGGCGAGATAATCCAGGGTGTGGCGCAGAGAGTTAATCCCGATCTGATCATCGCTGTGGATGCTTTGGCCGCTTACAGACTGGAAAGATTGCACACCACCGTCCAACTTTCCGATACCGGGATCATCCCCGGTTCGGGGGTTAAAAACCAACGGATGGCTATCAATCAGGACACCATGGGGGCGCGTACCATTGCCATCGGCGTTCCCACGGTCGTGGGGGCGAGCACGATTGCCAACGAAACGATGAATGTTCTCATCGAGGAGATGAAAAAACAATCCTCGGGGGCCAATGCCCTGGCCGGCTCCCTCGAAAATATGGAGTGGGACGAAAGGCATCGTCTCATTGAAGAGGTTCAGGAGCCGTTTATCGGTCAATTGATGGTAACCCCTAAAGAGATAGACACATTTATGGACGATATCTCCATGGCCATAGCTGGCGGGCTTAATGAAGCGCTGCATCCCGGCATGGCCGAGACCGAAGCAGACAAGTTTTTGCAGTAGGAGGCGTCGACAGGACGTCCAGACGTTAAAAAATATATTTTTTAACCGGGGGCATCACTTGAAACCATGATTCAAACTGCCCCCTTATTTTAAACGGCCCCGATCCTTGACTGGTGCAGGTAATTATTTTTTTATTATTTTTTTATACGCCCCCGGTATCTGCCCGCGGAGATCCTCTGCCGATTGCGCCGAGATGGTAATGGCATCGGGATCACCATCGCTTAAAAAACGCCTCTCCGGATTATTACGGAAATAATCAATCCAGTCGTACATCCCCACGCCGTCCGAGTTAATCTCACCGGCACGGATTCTGGGCAGATAAACTCCAAAATCTTTGCTGAAAGGTGAGGGCGCCGGATTGGACCCGACCAGAAGAACCGCTTCGTGGCGGTAATTGATCCCCTCGCTGCAGCCCCTGATCGCCAGCTCGGGGTCGGAAGGACGTGCACCGTAGGGCAGGGCGAGCGTTCTGATATGGTAATCATGGAGATAGTCGCGGGTTCTCTGCCCATGCATGGCCAGCTGTTCAGCGACCTTCGCGGGGGAGAGAGCGGCGAGGTTGCTGTGTGTATAGGTGTGGTTCCCGATCTCAAAACCTTTCTTGACGAGGTAATTCAATTTCTGTTCTATATATTCGGCCTGTCGGAAAGGACGATCATAAAAGATGTAAAAAGTGGCCGCCAGCCCGAAATCCGGATGTTCCTGATGGAAGTCTTCAAGTATGGCCACGGCACAGAAGGGAACGATGACCGTCTTTCCTTCCTGTTCGATGTAGCGGAACTGACCCGGCGTGGCATCATCAAAGGTGAGCACTACGGGTGTGGTCCCCGCCGGAACATCGATATGCCCATCGATCAGATCGTTCATCGAGATGAGCCTGTATCCTTCCCGATAGAGGTTTTCCAGATCCTGACGGAAATTTTCCGGAGTTCGGCACCATTCACTTTCCGGATAACCGATCTCGTGATACATCAGGATCATGATCCTGCCCAGCTCGTTGGGGGGCAAGTCTCTTACCTCATCGGGTCGCATAACATCATCTGTTTCGAACTCTTCGTGGTCCGGCACGGCCGTTTGCGCCGCTGCAGATTGATCGACGGCCGGGGGATTCTCCTCCGGTGGAGAAGAGCAGGAGGAGACGGTCAGGGCAAATAACATGCAGATCACTAAACATCCGCCGTACCGTAATTTCTGCCCCGTTTTTTTGCAGGCCGGCAGTTGTCTTGAATTAAACAAATCTTTTTTTGTCTCTCTTTCTATCGGCTCCCGCGGAGCCGGAGAAGATACAGGCTGATCTATAAATTATTCGACATAATTAGACACCAAACCTTCTCCAAAACGATATATTTGGTTATGGATCATGTATGTTAACCCGTTTAGCTTTCTTCTCGCCTTTGCGTTTCCGGTTATCCTTGGCTGCAGTTATTTTTCACGTCTTCGGGCAGGATATAATTTATCTTTTGGGGAATAAAATAAAGAATGTCTGATCGGCCATGTTTATCACGGGCACGGTTAACATAAATTGGTCAAGGGGGAATATTTCATGAAATTGGTATCGGCTGCGGCGATCCGGGAGGCCGACCGTAATACTATAGAGGATCTCGGTTTCCCCGGGATCGTGCTGATGGAGAATGCGGGGATGAGGGTTACGGAAGCGATTATGTCCATCGATCCTCTGCCGCGCAAAGTGGTTGTTCTGGCAGGCCCCGGGAACAACGGGGGCGATGGTCTGGTTACTGCCCGTCAATTGGATCGGCTTGGCTTTCAGCTCTCGGTCTGGTGTACCGAGCCGAAAGATTCTTATTCCGGAGATGCGGGGATAAACCTTTCTTTTCTTGAACAGAAAGGTCTTTACGTTAAATATATTCAGGGTCGTGCGCAATTGGGACTGGTAGAGGAGCAGATCCGTTATGCCGATCTGGTGGTGGATGCCCTTCTGGGAACCGGGATACAAAGGCCGGTAGAGGGGATGATCGCCTCGCTCATAGAGATACTGAACTCTTCCTGGACACCGGTGCTCTCCGTGGACATCCCTTCGGGCATCGATGCGGATACCGGAGAAGTGATGGGCATCGCCGTCCGGGCATGGTGGACGGTAACCCTGGCTTATCCCAAAAGGGGTCTCCTGCTCTATCCGGGAGCCGATCATGCCGGATGGGTGACCGTTGCCGATATCGATATCCCAGTCAAAGCCGTCCCTTTCGAGGGGCTTGAGGTCATCACCCCCGCTCATATTTACCGTTTGCTGCCGGAGCGCCCAGGAAACGCCCATAAAGGAACCTTTGGCAAGATAATGATGGTTGCCGGTTCACCGGGGATGACCGGGGCGGCGGCCCTGGCCGGAGAGGCGGCGCTGCGGGGCGGGGCCGGGCTCGTTTACGTGGCCACATCGCAACGGCTTCGCCTCACCCTTGAAGCCAAGACGTTGGAAGTGATCACCATGGACCTCCCCGAAACCAGGGAGGGGAATATCGCTGCGGAAGCTGCGGATACAATATTGCAGAAAGTTTCTGCATGCCACGTTCTGGCGGTTGGGCCCGGAATGACCCCCGGGGAAGAGACTTACAGGCTTCTGGAGGAGCTTGTTCCCAATTGTACAGTGCCCATGGTCCTTGATGCCGGAGCTCTCGGGGCCCTGGCTTCCGGACCCGAAATACTGTTGAAAGCGAGGGCGCCGGTTATCATCACCCCTCACCCCGGCGAGATGTCGCGGCTGACCGGGCTGAAGTTGACTGAAGTGGAGCAGGATCGTTTTGCACTTCCGGCGAAGATAGCCCGGTCATGGAAGACCGTCGTGGTTATGAAGGGGGCACCTACCGTGATCGCCTTTCCCAACGGTCTTTCATTTGTTAACCCCACGGGGGGACCTGCTCTGGCCACTGCCGGAACGGGAGACCTCCTTGCCGGGCTGATTGCCGGTCTGATCGGTCAGGGGCTCCCGGCGGAAGAAGCCGCTTTGTGCGGTGCGTTTATCCATGGGGTCGCCGGCGATCTGGCGGCATCCGAGGGACGCGGGATCAAGGCCGGTGATATCCTCTTACGTTTCCCCGCGGCGTTTAAATCGTTGGAGAACAGGAGATGGGAGAGCAGTATCTTCGGTCCTTTCCACCGTGATCTGCGGCCGCGGTTTCGTGGGGACAGTTGAGCGCAGCCACCAATCCGATCCCATTCTATTCCATGTTACACCATCTATTCCCCGCGGCTTGAAAGCGGGAGTGGGGGAGGAAGGGCCGCAGGAAGGTGAGCCCGTCCACCAAAACAGATAGGAGTGATAACAGGCGATGTTGGTTAAAGAGATTATGACCGAAAAAGTCATTACCGTGCATATCGATGATTCTGTCGAAAAATGTGCAAATTTGTTGTTGGAGTTTGATATCAGCGGTCTGCCGGTTGTGGATGATCACAACCGGGTTGTGGGGATGGTAACCGAGGGAGATCTGATCCGACGGGCGGCGCGCATCCGGGCTCCGGGCTACCTTGAGATCTTGGGTGGCTTGATTTACCTCGGCAATCCGGCAAAATTTGTTGATGAATTGAAGAGAGCGATGTCATTGAAAGCCGGTGATCTGATGACTTCCAGGGTGGTATCCATCTCTCCCGATGCGGATGCGGAGATGGCGGCCACAAGGATGTTGAAAAACAACATCAGCCGTATTCCGGTTATTGACGGGGATAACAAGCTGGTCGGCATTATATCCCGCCGCGATATCATGTCCTCGCTGTATAAAGAAGATTGAATCATCGGGTCTGAAGAAGTTCCCGGCGGCTAGAGTACGGATCCAGCCAGATCAGTTCCGAGGTCTCCTTATGCACCTTCATAAGCTGGTCGTAATGATAGCTTTTTATCAGCGGGTCCCTTCCATCCTGATAATCAGAGATAGCATCGTCAACCGCGACAACCCTGAATTCACGGGGGCCACCGATGCTGTATCTGTGTATCCACGTTGGCACGCAGTTTATCTCCGCTATACCGATCTTTCCCTCTTCATTGCGTCGGTAACGTATTCGCAGTATGATCCCGCTGTCGGTATGTTCCAGGATCTGATCGGCGATGAAGTTGCCGAGCGAGTAAATAACAATCCCTTCCCTCTGGGAATCGCCCTCTCCGGTAGTGATAAATTCTACCCGTTGGAGCACATGAGGGTGGCTGCCTAGAATGAGGTCTGCCCCCCATGAGATAATCTTTTCGGCCCATTGTTGCTGCTCGGTGGAGGGCTCACGGCTGTATTCCTGCCCCCAATGCATGGCCACCACGATAATTTCCGCCCCTTTTTCCCGGGCGGCCCCAATATCTTTTCTGATCAGGGTCTCATCGATCATATTCACCAGGTACTCCTTCCCATAAGGGATGGGGATACCGTTTGTATCGT
>JBASYW010000041.1:0-4705 GCA_049277715.1 Dethiobacteria bacterium
GTATTTGATGCAGAAGTCAAACCATTTACCCACTCTGATTTCAGAGAGACCGTTGATATGCTGCCGGATCTTTTCCGGCCCGATCACCCAGCCGAGCGCAATACATTCCACCAAACCGACAACGATCAGGCCATAGCTGTTAACAAACTTGTCCACTATATCCAACCAGTGGAGGCCGCCGTTGGTGACAAATATTAAACCGATCAGGAAGCCCGGAAGGGTAACAATCGGCACTGCGATTTTACGGCTCAAGTTCCACTTATCCATCACCGCACCGATGCAACCTTCTACCAGAGAGAATTGCGAGTCAATCGCCAGCGTGATCAACAGCAGAAAGAAGAGGACACCGAAGAACGACGCCGCAGGGAGCAAGTTGATCACCTGCGGAAAAACAATGAAAGCAAGCCCGATGCCACCGCTGCCGGCTACATCCGCTACCGCCGCACCTTGCTGGGCAGCCATATATCCGACGGTGCTGAAGATGGCCAGACCGGCCAGAAAAGCAATGCCGGCGTCGGCCAGAGAGGCGATGAAAACGTTGTTGGAAATTTCAGCATCCCGGGGCAGGTAACTGGCATAGGTAATCAGAACGCCCATGCCAACACTCAGGGAGAAGAACACCTGACTGTACGCGTCCCTCCATACACCCCAATCAAGCAAAGCGGAAAAGTCGGGACTCAGATAAAAATCAAGGCCCGCCAGAGCACCCTCCAGGGTAATGCCGCGTATAGTCAAAATTATCAGCAGAACAACCGGTGCGGTAGCTGTAACCATCACCACTTTGCCGACCCCGGTAACACCACTGTAGACAATGGCTACAACCATTATCCAGCCGATGAGGAATGCAATCAGAATGGGAAGATTGATCCCCCCCAGGATCTCCGGCCCTTCACTGATCCTGAGAAAGCTGTTAAAGAAAAAACCCTCCGTATCTGTTCCCCAGGCCAGATTAACCGCATGTAGCACGTAATTGATGGCCCAACCCATGATTATGCCATAATAGGTAATAATCACAAAGGAGGCAGCAGTACCCCACCATCCTACCGGTTCCAAACTTTTTTTTGCACGCCTGTAGGCAATCGGAGGTGCCCCAATGTATTTATGTCCGATGCCGAACTCCAGCATCATCAAGGGAATACCTGCCGTTAAAAGTGCAAAAATATAAGGAAGTAAAAAAGCTCCGCCACCGTTTTGTGCCACCATGTAAGGGAAACGCCAGGCGTTACCCAGACCGACAGCCGATCCCAGCACGGCAAAAATGAACGCTCCTCGCCAGGACCAATTTTCTCGTTTCTTCAACTCTATTCCCTCCTAAAAGAATATGGTGATGCCCCCTTACCTTTCTGATCTATATTTAACCCACCCCCTTGAATACACCAAAAAAATATATTAAATTTTTGTATTCTATTTTTTCATCAATTATCCCTCTTTTTTTAACAACTAATAAATCATAACCGCTCCTCGGATATTTTAAATGGTTGCCCTGAATTAAAACCTGCAAAGACATTCACCTTTCCTTATCATCGTCGGATTATTCCCTTTAAAAAGAGCTGTATCCGAAAGTTCCTATGCTTAAAACTGGACAAAAATGGCCCTTGATAAATTGCATAGATTCTTTACCTCAAAGAAAGACTAGAACCAGCATCGTCAGGGAGGAAAAGATAAAATATGTATATGTCCAGGATGATAAACAGCTTTTCAGAGCCGCCGCAGCCTTACTGGATGGCCTCGGCCGAGGCTACAAACTACCCGGCCCTGGAGGAGGATATCAAGGTCGACGTGGCTATTGTCGGGGGCGGGTTGGTCGGTGTTACCGTGGCCTACCTGTTGAAACAGGAGAATCTTGCCGTGGCCATCATTGAAGCCGATCGCATCGGAAAGGGAACGACGGGCCATACCACGGCGAAGATTACCTCGCAGCACAGCCTGATCTACAACAAGTTGATCAGGCATCTGGGCCGTGATAAAGCCCAACAGTATGCGGAAGCCAACGAATATGCCATTACCTTTATCGAAGAGCTGGTTAAGAAAAAAAAGATCGACTGTGACTTTTCCCGGCAAGATGCTTATATCTATACCCAAACAGACCAATATATCAGGCAAATTGAAGACGAGGTCAAAGCCGCCGCCGATCTGGGCATCAAAGCTCACTACCTGGAGAAGCTCCCCCTGCCCTTTGAGATAAAGGCGGCCGAGCGCTTCGACAATCAGGCTCAGTTCCACCCTCGCAAATATCTGCTGGCTCTGGCCGGGGATATCGAGGGTGGAGGCAGCCATATCTTTGAGCAGACCAGGGCGGTTGATTTTCACGAAGGCACTCCCTTTATGGTCATTACCGCCGGCGGGCCCAGGGTGATCGCGGAGAAGGTGATCATCGCCTCCCATTTTCCCGCTTACAGCGACCGCGGCTATTATTTTGCACGCATCTATCCGGAAAGATCCTACGCCCTCGCCATCACCGCTCAGGAAAAATTTCCCGGGGGGATGTATATCACGGCCGAAGATCCGGGCAGGTCCCTGCGGAGTACCCCTAATAACGGCGGTGAATTGATCATTATCGCCGGGGAACATCATAAAACCGGCCAGGGTCCGGCCACAGACAGCCATTACCGCAATCTGGCCCAATTTGCAGAGCAATCCTTTACCGTTACCGGAATACCCTACCGCTGGTCCACCCAGGATTATACCACCCTGGACGAGGTCCCTTATGTGGGCCGCCTTACCTCGAAAAGCACCAATGTGTACGTGGCAACCGGATTTCGCAAGTGGGGTATGACCAATAGCACCGCGGCCGCCATCCTGCTCAGGGATCTGATCGTGCATGGAGAGAGCCCGTGGGCGCCGATCTACGATCCTGCCCGCTTTGAAGCGGATCCGATGATCAAAAAATTCGTGACTACGAACATTGATGTGGCCAAACATATGGTTGTTGACAAGCTGAAAAGAGTCCCCCGGGAGATGGAGCCGGCACCGGGAGAAGCCATGGTGATAGCAGGTAAAGGGGGTAAAATAGGCCTTTACAAGGATAAAGAAGGCCTGGTGCATGCGGTGGATATTACCTGTACGCATATGGGCTGTGAACTGGTCTGGAATCAGGCGGAACTCTCCTGGGACTGCCCCTGCCACGGATCCCGCTTCACTTGCAACGGGGATATTATCGAAGGCCCCGCCCTTAAATCGCTTTCAGTAAAAAAGGAATTACCGGCAAAATAAAGAAATTAATCAGCAGGAGAAAAATACAGTTTGGCCGGGAGGCTTAGCCATGATGAGAGTTGCCGCCTTTTCTCTCGCCGATTTGCCGGTAAATCAACCCGAAGGTTATACCTCTGCCCTGACCGCGCTCTTTGTAAAGCTGCAGATCAGGCTTGCCGTTCTTCCGGCCCATACATCGTTTCTGCTCTGCACGGCAGGAGGGCATCCGGATGAAACACATGATTTCATCGATTGTTTCAAGCTTTTTATGGAGAAATCAACGGAATGGAACAGACAATACCTGCAGCTGCACAGCCGCCTGGCCCGAGATAATGAGCTTTATCTGGTGGCGGGAACAACGGTTGAAGAGGAGAACGGACGCTTCTACCATACATCCTGCCTCTTCGGTCCGGACGGCGAGATCTGCGGCCGGCAGCGCCAGACCCATCTCAGCCGTGAGGAGCGCGCCCTCGGCCTGAGCAGGGGTGAAGAGTTGCACCTGTTCGGCTGTGACGGAATGAAAGTGGGCCTCATTGCCTGCACCGATGCCCGCCATCCCGAGGTCGGCCGTATCTTCGCCCTGCAAGGGGCCGACCTGGTCGTCCATAGCGGTGCTCTCCCCGCCGGATACGACAGCCTGCAGCCGGCAGGAATTTGGGCACAGGTGCAGCAGAACCAGTTCTGGGCTGTCGAGGCGCAACTGGGAAGAAAAATCGGCAACCGTTCTTTTGGCACGCAGTGTGCGGTGATCGGCCCCTGCGAGGTAACCTCCGGCTTAACCGGATATCTGGATCGCGAAACGGCTGAAAAGCCGTTTGCCGTGGCGGAACTGGTCGAAGCAGACCGCCAAAAAATCAGGAACGATTACCCTCTGCTGCAGCTTCTTCACCCCGAGGCTTACCGGGGGCTGCTGCCCGAACTATATCGCTGAAATTTTTGTGGCAAATTTGCACGAAGCATGATTCCGGCCGGAATAAAAAGGAGGGAAGAATATGGCGCTTGACGGATGGAAAGAGAGGCTTTACCGGCAATATCTTGGCTGGATCTGCCGCCCGGCGCGGCTCAAGAAAAGGCTCTCTGCTCTGATCAAAGAGGGTAGAGTGGCTCCCCCTATCGATGGCCGTCGCCTCAAAGTCGCCGCCCTCCAGGTGAAGATCACGCTGTTTAAAGATCCCCTCGATTATGTAAATGAGATGCACCGCCGGGTCGAGGAGGCCGCTGCTGCAGGGGCACACCTGGCTGCCTTTCCCGAAGATAACAACCTCTCACTTCTGGGGATGCTCCCCGGAGTGGAGGAGATGGGCGAGGCGGTCTCTGTTGATAATCCGCAGGATGCGCCTGTTGCTGCCGATGCTCCGGCGATCTCCGTCGCCGATGTAATCCGCTATGTCGGCCCGGTGATAGCCCCTTTTCTGGATACCCTCTACTCCACCCTTGCCGCTGCCTACGGTCTCTATCTGATGGCGGGCAGTTTCGTTCTTCCGCACGGGGATAAAGTGGTCAACCGCTCCTT
>JBASYW010000042.1:0-6449 GCA_049277715.1 Dethiobacteria bacterium
GCCCTGGCGGCGCCGCCGGCGCCGATAATGAGGACGCGCCGTCCGGCAGGGTCCGCTGCCGCGCCGGCATTTTGATGCAGAAAACGGCAGAACCCCGCGCCGTCGGTGCTGTAACCATGCAGGACGCCCCCTTTGTTTACCACGGTATTTACGGATCTGATCAGGGCCGCCTCCGGGGAGACAACATCGAGATATTTTATCACCGCTTCCTTGTGGGGGCTGGTAATATTGAGGCCGCCAAAACCAAGAGAGCGGGCCCCCTCAACCGCGCCGCCAAGTGCATCCGGACCGACATCGCAAGCGATGTAAGCGCCATTCAGGCCGCAGGCCCGGAAGGCGGCATTATGCAGGGCGGGAGAAAGCGAATGGCCGACCGGCCTTCCCAGCAGAGCATAGATCGTGGTCTGTGCATCGATCATCGGCAAGTATTGAGGGTTGCCCCTGTCCATCTTTCAAGCTGCATCCTTCCCTGCATTCCCCCCGGCCCGGTACGGATCATGTCCGCAGCACCCCGGGAGGGTGCAAATTTCCGGAACTGACGTATCAGGTAAATAATGCAAGATTATTGTGTATTGATTTTAAAAGAAAGGAAGATAATTGTCAATATTTATAAATTTATTGAAGATCGTCTTCTTTTTTGTGCAGGACGGCCGGATAAAGGCCTTCTCTCTCCATCCTCCTGAGGACCCGCCTCTCCAGCATGCGTGTTACCCTGGTAAAGAGCATGTCTTTCCCCATCTGCTCGACAAGGATGGTCAGCAGCCCCAGCCGGTTGCCCCCCAGTACGTCGGTAACGACCTGATCACCGATTACCGCGACCTCATCCGCCTCCAGCCCCATCCTCTGCAGGGCAAGACGAAAGGCCTTCCGGCGGGGCTTTACCGCATACCAGATGGCGGAAACATCCATTTCCTGCGCCAACTTTCCGCCTTTGCCCGGCGTGCTGTTGGAGACGATATACAATTTAAAACCTTCTTCTTTGAGGCTGTTGACCCATCTGCACATCCGCGGGGCGACATTTTGGCAGCCCAACGGGACAAGGGTGTTATCGAGATCCAGAATGATGCCCCGGATCCCCTTCTGCTTCAGATAGTTTGCATCCAGATCGTAGATGCTCTGTAAAATAAGGTCGGGATAAAACTTCTCCCACATGCCGTAACTCCTTTCGGGCTTCACCGTCCAGATAAAAATATTCATGTCTTTTCCCGGAAAAAGGCGCCGGAGAACAAAATATGTTGAGATCTATATCATTATAGGTTATAAATAATACAGTGTAAAGTTGCGGTTCAGGGATAATATTACATCTAAAGGAGAGTCTGTTAATGTATAAAATTGCCGTTATTCCCGGGGACGGAACCGGGCCCGAACAGGTTGACGAAGGTTTGAAAGTGTTGGAGGCGGCGGCCGCCAAATACGGTTTTAAATACGAAACCGCGAGCTATGATCTTGGAGGCAGGTTCTATCGCCGGACCGGCGAGGTCTTGCCGGACAGTATCCTCGAAGAACTGAAACAATTTGATGCCATCCTGCTGGGGGCTATCGGCGACCCCGAAGTCAAGCCGGGTATTCTGGAAAGAGGCCTGCTCCTGAAATTGCGGTTTGAGCTCGACCTCTATATCAATCTGCGCCCCGTAAAACTTTTTCCCGGCGTTTACTCGCCGCTCAAAGAGAAAGGCCCGCAGGACATTGATTTTGTGGTTGTGCGTGAAAATACCGAAGGACTCTATGCCGGGGGCGGAGGTTTCCTGCGTTACGGCACCGCCGACGAGGTGGCCATCCAGGAATCGATCAATACCCGCAAAGGGGTGGAGCGCTGCATACGTTACGCCTTTGATTATACCAGACGGTTCCGCCCGCGCCGGAAGCTTACGCTCTGCGGCAAAACCAATGTTCTCACCTATGCTTTCGATCTCTGGGAAAGAGTCTTTAACGAGGTGGGCGGCGAATATCCGGAGATCCGGAGAGATTATGCCCACGTGGATGCGATCTGCATGTGGATGGTAAAAAACCCGGAATGGTTTGACGTCATCGTTACCGACAACATGTTCGGCGATATCATTACCGATCTGGGAGCGATGATCCAGGGGGGGATGGGGATTGCCGCCGGCGGGAACATCCATCCCGGCAAAGTCTCCATGTTCGAGCCGATCGGCGGGTCGGCACCCAAATATACCGGTAAGAATGTAATCAACCCGTTGGCCGCCATATGCTCGGTGGCCATGATGCTGGAATTTCTGGGCGAGATCGAGGCGGCCGGAGCCATCGAATCAGCAGTGGCCACGGTGTGCGATAAACACTTGAAGAGCCTCAATGCAGGGGGGATGGGTTACTCCACCGCCGCCGTCGGTGATCTGGTAGCCTCAATCTGTGCAGAGTAACAGCGGGGCGGTGACACCGGCCCTGCATCTTTGCTGTGAAAGGCCTTGGCGCCCATGATTTTGGGGGAGCTCGGTTTGAGGTCCCCTGTTTCCGCCGAAGGAGGCCATAAATGAAGACTGTCTACAATCATTTCAATCCTCTGCCCCTGGGTGCCGTAAAACCCGGGGGATGGCTGCGATCAACCTTGAAAGCACAGGCAGCGGGCCTGACCGGGCTTCTGGATACGGTACCGCCACGCCGGGGGTTCAGGGCCAATCCGGTAACCGAAAAGAGCATCTGGAGGGGCGGCAACACCGGCCGTGATCTTCCGGGCATGGTCATGCGCTCGGAACGGGCTCCCTATTATATCCGCGGCCTGGTGGCACTCGCCTATGTCCTGAATGATCCCGCGCTAATCGGCAAAGCCTTGAACTGGCTCGATTACTGGTTTGAGCACCAGGAAGAAGACGGCCGCCTCCGGGCGCGCGGTGTGAGCGATTACGAGTGGTGGCCGAGGATGCTCATCCTCGATGCGGTCCGCTTTTACTATGAGGCCACGGGCGATATGCGCAGCATAACTTTCATGCAACGCTTCTTCCACTTTCAGCAGAAACATCTCCGCAGACGCCCTTTAACACGAAACATACGTTACTACCCCGAATGGAAGAGCTGGGCCATGCTGCGTGGAGGCGATAACCTGGATACGGTGGCCTGGCTCTATGCGCTGACCGAAGATCACGGATTGCTGAAGCTGGCCCGGCTCATCAATCGCCAGACCTTCCCCTGGGAGGATTTCTTCCTCAACAAAAACAGGATCATCACCCATGCGGTGAATCTGGCACACGGTCTGCGTAAACCGGCCGTCCAGCACCGGCTGTGGCCCGATGACCGGCTGATAAAAGCCGTAAAGACGGGGCTGCGCAAGGTTAAATATCAGCACGGGCAGATCAACGGTTCCATCAGCGGAGACGAGATCACGCATGGGAAAGGCGCCACACAGGGGACAGAGCTGTGCACCATCGTGGAATTGATGAGAACGTACGAAACCTACCTGAGCGCATTCGGTTCACCCGAGTACAGCGATGCCCTCGAACTGCTGGCTTACAACGCCCTTCCCGCGGCCATCGCCCCTGATTTCCGCTCACACCAATATTTCTCGCAACCCAACCAGATCTACTGCACTGCCGGCCGACACGGTTTCTTTGTCAACAACCTTGATTTCTTCGGGAAGGCGGGGTGGTACCACGATGCTCTGCCCTTCGGGGCTCCGTCCGGTTATCAGTGTTGCTTCTATAACATGCACATGGGCTGGCCGCTATTTGTGTCGAGTTTATGGATGAGATACGGAAGTGACGGCCTGGCCAAGACGGCTTACGGCCCCTGCGAGGCGGAAGCCTGCATCAAAGGGGTGAAGGTGCGCCTTACCGAGGAGACCGCTTACCCGTTCGATGATCGGGTTCTGATTACTTTTCACTGTGAAGAACCGCTGTCCTGTGCCCTTCTGCTCCGCATCCCGGGTTGGTGTGCAAAAGGAACCGCCGTGGTCGGGGAGGAAGTTTACACGGGGAGCTGCGGTTCCTATGTGGTCATAAGACGTAACTGGCGGGACGGCGAACAGGTTCTGCTCGAACTGCCGGCCACCCCCGGCACCGTAACCGCGCATCGGGGGGCCGTCTCTGTAAGACGGGGGGCACTGGTCTTTGCCCTGAACCCGGAAGAAATGTGGGTTCCGGTTGATGACCGCGCCGCATTTCCCACCTTTGAGGTGGTCCCCGCCGCGGAAAAACCGCATAAAAATCATGGGCGGTGGTCCTTTGATGAACCCCCGGCGTGGAATTACGGCCTGGAAAAGGATGATGTCACCTTCGAAGTGAAGAAGGGCGATCCGGCGGGGCTGTCCGGAGATGACGAAACTGAAAAAATGGCAACCCCCTGGACCCCCGGCAACGCCCCCATTAAATTGAAAGCAACCGCAACACGCGTCCCCGCATGGACGCGGCAGGACACGTTGTTGGCCGGGCTGAATGCTGCGCCGCTGCCCCAAAACCCCGCCCCGGACGGAGAAGAGGCGGAAGAGATAACACTGATCCCCTACGGCTGCGCAAGGCTGCGTATCTCCATATTTCCTGTTCCGGACCGCAAAAATAAAGAGGAATAAAGAAGCCGGGGGCCGCCGGAGTTAAACCGCTCTCTAGGAACGTGCCTTGAAATGGTGGCGCCCCGATGTGTATTTCCGATCTTCCGGCCTCTTCTTTTTTTCCTTCTCCCTCTCCTCTTCCCGAACTTTCTTTCGCTTCTTCCTTTCAAAATAGGAGATGGTCAGATCGATCAGACCGAAGACTGCCATCCCCGCAAAACAGAGCCAGCCGAACCAGTCGCCCCACATCACCACCGGAGTATTGCCGGTTCCGATCGGAATATCGGCCACCAGTATCTTCCTCTGCGGTTCTGCGGAGAGCGAAAACTGGATGAGTCTCCCGTACGGATCAATGATCCCGGAGGCATGGTGGGCATCGGCTTTGATGATCGGAAGGCGGTTCTCTATCGCCCGGAAGACATAATGGGCCAGATGCCGGGAAGCAAGGTCGTAGGATTCATTTGAAGGCACGGCGAGGATACGCGTTTTTTCCTGCGTCAACTCGCGCAGCCCCCGCGTAAAATTTATTTCCTGTGCGTTGACGATCCCAAGGTTGCCGATGAGCGTCTCGAATGTTTCCCCCAGAAAAACCCCGTCCGGAGACAGGATCACGGCTTCATTCATTTTTTCTTCGGGATCATGGTAGCCCACCACCAGGAACGTATCCATCTCCTTGGCATAGTCCTGGAATATCTCCATCCCCTTGTGCTGAGGATTAAAGGGCAGCGCCGCCTCATTCCACACCACCAGCTGGGCACCGCTTTCCACCGCCTTGCGTGTTATATCCAACAGCTGTTCCAGGTCTTCCTGAAATTCGATGGTCTCTCTGGTAACCTCGATCGTCTCCCCGCCGACCTCGGGGCGGTGCTGATAGTACCCGGGCTGGATGGCGGCCACGCGCAGTGCCGGCGGAGGATCGTCAAAAAGAACCATGCTGTAACCGGCCCACAGAAGAAAGAGAAGTATCGTGGAGTACAACCAGATCTGAGAACCGATTCTGCTGACCGCGGCACTCTCTTCCTGCGGCGCCCACCGGCCGTCCATCAGGGCAATCAACATCTGGGCCAGGACGAGATTAACGAGGATGATAATAAAGCTCATCCCGTAAATACTGAAGACGCTGACGGGCTGGATAAGCCAGTACTGTTCATAGAGCGAGTTGGCCAGCAAGGCGGAGGTCCCAAGTGGTGAAAGGCACCCCCTGATCAGTTCAAAGGATACCCAGGTTACCGTACCCTCGATGATAAACCAGCGATAATGTGAACGGGAATGAAAGGCTCTCTGGCGTAAACCGATCAGCAGGGCGATGAATCCAAGCACGTAGGGGAGATAGCCAAGAAGTTCGGTCCCCGTGCCACTATCGACCCCCCGGTAAAAACTCCAGAAGAAACCTCCCACCCCGAGACCCATGGCCAGACCCGCAAGGCGGCGGGGCATGATACGATGCACCGATACCAGGATCGGCACCATCCCGCAGAAGATGAGCGGCCAGATTTTATAAGGCGGAAAGGCCAGCACCAGCAAGACGGCACCACCCGCCGCCAAGGTCATACCGGCAAATGTTCTGAAGAAGAACACCAGCGCCTGCATAAACTTTCCGGGTTCATCGGCGACATTCTCCCGCCGTCCACCGGCAGCTTCCTCATCCTTTTTGGCCATCGGACAGTAATACCCCGCTTTCCCCTGCCGTAATATTATGAATTTCCCCTTAGCTCATCCAGTACCTGCCCGAGGGCCGTCAGAAATCGTGCGTTTTCTTCGGGCAGGCCGAAATTGACCCTGATATAGGTGGGGAATCCGAATATATCCCCCGAACGCACGATCACCCCGCGTCGGAGCAGCAAATCAAAAACACGCCGCGCGTCGAACCCGGTATCGATAAAGAAAAAATTGGCCTGGGAAGGGACCGGTTCGAGACCGAGTTCCTCCAGCCCCCGGGCTACCCGGATACGAC
>JBASYW010000043.1:0-6817 GCA_049277715.1 Dethiobacteria bacterium
AGCGAACCGTGCCCGATCTCCCTTCTTCCCGGTCCTCTCATAAACCCTGTTTCCCCGACACTATATGGCGGAAAATTATAATGGTGAATAAAGCGTTTTGATTCTTCAATGCCCAGCCCATCGAGAATTTGCATATCTCTCAACGCCCCCAAAGTACAGACATTCAGTACCTGTGTTTGCCCCCTGGTGAATAAAGCGGAACCATGGGTGCGTGGCAGGATTCCAACTTCGCAACTTATCTCCCTGATTTGATCGGACTTTCTCCCATCGGGTCTGATATTCTCCTTTAATATCATCGTGCGCAGGGTCTCTCTCAATGTAGCTTCAAAAACATTGCTGATCGCTTCCTCATTATCAGGATAGAGCTCATTATATTGATCAAAGAATGACTCCCGTACCAGCGATAATTGTTTCTCTCTTTCCAGTTTTTCATGGATATCAAATGCCGCTCTGATTTCACGAGCCAGGACCGGCCTGATCTTATCTTCTATCTCGGAAGGCAGTTCTTCGACCGTTGGCACTTCCATCTTGGGGACGCCTCTCTGTTCTACTATTTTCATCTGTAAATCCACGATCCGCTTAATCTCTTTATGTCCCAGTTCGATACAGGCCAATAATTTATCTTCGCTGATTTCGTCCGCTGCAGATTCGATCATCATGATCGCATCTGCAGTTCCGGCGATAACCAGGTTGATGGGGCTCTTCTCCATCTGTTCCACGGTAGGATTAACGACCGGCATATCATCTTCCATGCCCACAACCACCGCCCCTACCGGGCCGTCAAAAGGTATCTTGGATATGGAAAGAGCCGCTGAGGCACCGATGATGGAAAGTGTCTCCGGAGGGCAATCCTGATCCACTGAAAAGACCGTGGTCACGATATGCACGGAGTTACGAAAATATTTAGGGAAAAGCGGGCGCAGTGGACGATCTGTAAGCCTTGCCGCCAGGATAGCTTTCTCTGTTGGACGACCTTCCCTTTTTATAAAACCTCCCGGAATACGCCCCACGGCATAAAGTCGTTCTTCGTAATCAACGGTAAGTGGGAAAAAATCGGCATCTTCTCTGGGCAGATCTGAAACCGAAGCCGCAACCAATATAACGGTATCACCATATTTGACGAGTACCGAGCCGCCGGCCTGTTTTGCCAGTTTACCGGTCTGTATTACCAGTTCTCGTCCTTGTAAATCCATTGTAAATGTATCCAAAATGCATTTCCTCCTTTTAATTTCAAAGCGGGGTTTTTACCCCGCTTTGATCGCTACGTCAAGCAGCTGTTAAATACTATTTTCTCAACCCGAGTTTTTCCAGTATGGACTGGTATCGATCCGGAGCATTGCTCCTTAAATAATTGAGCAATCCTCTTCTTTTTCCAACCATCTTTAACAATCCACGCTGGGAATGATAATCCTTTTCATGCTTTTTCAGATGCTCGGTCAGACTGTTGATTCTTTCTGTCAGCAGTGCAATCTGGACTTCGGGAGAACCGGTATCGCTATCGTGCAGACGATAGTTATTGATCAGATTGCGTTTTTCTTCCTGCTTAAGCAATTTTGTTCACCTCCCTTTTTGATAAATCGCCATAAGCCAAGTAAAACGGCGGGATTCGTAAAACCTAGCTTACGGTTCATTTTGTTTAATAATATCAGATAATCGTTGTCATTAACAAGTACCATTTAAAATTATTTTGTTATCTCGTGTTTGTCTCCCTGCGGCATGAGAGGCGGTAGCGGCTCCGCCGCTTTCTGCCGAATCATTTCTATATCTGCACCGATCTGTTTTTTTAATTCATCGGTGCTGGAGAAAGCGACCTCCCCCCTGATTCTACAGATAAAGAATATCGTTAACATCCGGCCATATAGATCCCCATGATAATCCATTATATTGACTTCCACGGCCAGATCCTGGTGGGGAAAAGTAGGACGAACTCCTATATTGGCGGCGCCAATCAACAGTTGCTCATCCATTTTAACGATCGTGTAATATACCCCCCTGCCGGGCAAGACCATGGACGGATCGAAGCGGATGTTCGCCGTGGGAAAACCCAGGAGATCTTTTCCTCTTCCGGCACCGGTTACCACTTTACCGTGACGGAAATAATAATAATTCAATAATTTGGAAGACTGCTCGACCTTCCCTTCGGCAATCAGTTCACGGATTGCCGAACTGCTCACCTGTTTTCCTTCTACTTTTACCGGCGAACAGACTTGCACTCCAAAATTTAATTTTCTCCCCCATTCCTTTAAATCAGAGATAGTTCCGGTTGCTTCCCGGCCGAAAGTATAATCAAAGCCGGTGATTACACCTTTTACTCCTATTTTCCCCTTTAAAAATATTTTTACAAACTCCTCCGGTAAAAAAAGAGCGATATTTTTGTTGAAAGGCTCTACGATCATATAATCCAGACCCAACGCATTGAAGATTTCCGCTTTGGCTTCAAGATCTGAAAGTAAAAGCAAATTACCTTCAGATCTGATAACTTGAGCCGGATGAGGATCAAATATCAGGGCTGCACTGGCTCCCTCGTGGCGTTTGGCTGTTTTTACCGCCGTTTTGATTACAGCCTGATGTCCTTTATGAACGCCGTCAAAATTCCCCAACGCCAAAAACAGGTTTTCTTTGCACACAGGTGGTAAATTATTCAATCCGTAAACAATCCGCATCCGCATCCCAAACCCTCTTTATCATCAACGTAATATTTTGATCGGCTTGAACATAAGCCCTGCTTCGTCTTCAACCCATTTCCCCAAACCCCAGAACTCCTTATCGGGGCCATAAATCTTGTAAATTCTGTCCGGTACAGGAGGTTTTCCTCCCGGATTCGAAACCTGATGCATGTAAAGATAATTTCCATTAGCCAGATAATGCAGTGCCTCTCTGATAACCACTACTTCGGGCATATGAGGCAGAGCATCATCGATGGGCAGCAATATTTTTCCCATGGCATTCTCTTTTACCGATTCCCTGAAATCCTCCAGTGTTACCGTCCTATCAATGGTAAAGGGCCCCACTGATGTCCTTAACAGAAATGAAAGATGGGCCGGATAACCCAGGTCATGACCGATTTTAACCGCCAAAGACCTTACATAAGTACCATGAGAACATTTTACATCAAAAATAATACGTGGGAAACTGTCTTCTTCAAATTGAACCATACTCAAAGAATAAATATTTACCTTGCGGGGCGGAAGTTTGATGTCTTTGCCCAGGCGAGCCCATTCATACGACCTGCGGCCACGATATCTGATTGCGGAATAAGAAGGCGGATTTTGCTCTATCTCCCCGGTATTTTTATGCAGCACGGCCCGGACCCGATCCTGATCAATGTCGGATATCTTCAGGGGTTCCCGACAGGTTATCCGCCCTTCCCCATCGAATGTATCTGTTGCTATCCCCAGTGTTATCTCTCCACGATAGCCCTTATCCCCTTCCAGCAGAAAGGACGAGATCCTTGTGGCTTTACCGATACATAGAGGAAGAACACCGGAGGCAGCCGGGTCAAGGGTTCCTGTATGCCCCACTTTTATACCGGGCAATTGTTTCCGCACAAAAGAAACGACATCATGGGAGGTCATACCTGAAGGTTTTAATAAATTCAGAACAGCATTCATAAAAATCACCATATCACTGCAAGTCGGAAGACCAAATCTATGTTCCCGCATCTATTAATTTGATCGCGGCGGCGATTGTTTTGTTTTTGACTTCGGGGTAAGAACCCGTATTTCGGAACCCTGCGGCCCTGATATGCCCTCCTCCGCCAAATCGATCTGCTATCAGGCTTACATCGACATTCTTGCTGCGTAATCCCACTTTGATCTCATTATCCCGATCAATAAAAAAAAGGATGCCCACTTCTACACCATCAATATTTTTTGTATAGTTTATAATACCATCCATAATCTCCATATCGGCACCCTCCTGAAGAAGCATATCCCGGCTGATGGTCATCGATGCGATCCTGTTATCCTCCCAGAACTCAAGCGTGGACAAGGCTTTCTTTAAAAGCAGAAAATATGGGAGCGGCTTCTCATCAAAAACATGCTGAGAAATTGTGGCGGGATTGATATTATAATTTAATAAATCGGCAACAATTATATGTGTCCGACTGGTAGTGTTTTCAAATTTAAAGGAACCCGTATCGGTTGATATGGCTACATACAAAGCTGTAGCTATGTCTTTATCGATATACAGTTCTCCATACCGTAAAAGTTTAAATACAATTTCTCCGGTGGCGGCGGCTTCAGGCAGCACCAGATTGACCGATCCATAATATTCATTGGTTACATGATGATCGATATTGATGATCGTCTTGAAATTATTTTGCATCTCCGGCGGAAGCCCCGATCTGCCAAAATCACTGCAGTCAAGAACGATTAGATTAATATTTTCATTATCTTCAGGGTAACTGTTTATCATTAACGTTGAAAGACTGAGATGATTTAAAAACTGATATTTGGCCGGGATGGAATCGCGGTTAAAAAGCGTTACCTTTTTACCGCTTTTGATAAGGGAGCGGGCCAGGGCCAGAGATGAACCAACGCTGTCACCATCCGGAAGGAAATGGGAGGCAATAAGAAAAGAATCTTCCTCCTTTATTAGATCCGTAACTTTTGTAAAATTATCAGCAACCATTACTTTTCCTTCTCAGGCAAGATCGTTTTTAAAACTTTGTTGATGTGAGCCCCATATAAGATGGAACGGTCAAACACAAAGTGTATCTCCGGAATATGGCGCAGCCTGATTCTTTTTCCTATCTGTGAGCGGACAAATCCGGTCGCCTTTTCCAAAGCTTCCAAAATAATATTCCTATCTTCTTCATTATCTTTAAAAATACTTATATAAACCCAGGCATGCCCCAGATCACGTGAAACCTGTACATCGGTCACAGTGGTAATGGCCGGTTTAACGCGAGGATCCTTGATTTCATCGGCAATAATACTGCTGACCTCTTTCTTGATCTGGCCGGCAACCCGGTTTGCACGCAAGCTGCTAATGACTTTCTCCCCCTTATTTCGTCAATCTACTCTTTTTATGGCTTGGTCTCTTCCAGGGTATAAGCCTCCAGGATATCTCCTTCTTTTATATCATTGAAATCTTCGACCAGAATACCGCATTCATAACCACTCGATACTTCCTTTACATCTTCCTTGAATCGTTTCAATGATCCTATCTTACCTTCATGGACGATCTGGCCGTTGCGGATCACTCTGATTTTGTAATTGCGTAATATCTTTCCATCGGAGATATATGAACCGGCAATAGTCCCGAACCGGGATGATTTGAAAATCTGTCTGACTTCGGCTGCTCCCTGCACTACTTCTTCGTAAACCGGGTCCAACATCCCCGTTATAGCATTCTGCATATCTTCAATAGCCTCATATATTATCCGGTAAGAACGGATATCCACTTTTTCTGTTTCCGCCATCTTCCGTGCATTGATATCGGGCCTGACATTGAAGCCAACTATGGCGGCATTGGAAGCGGCAGCCAGCATTACATCCGACTCATTGATCGCCCCAACACCGCTATGGATAATTTTAATCTTTACTTCTTCCAGGCTTAATTTTAACAGAGAATCTTCGAGCGCCTCTACCGAGCCTTGGGTATCGCCTTTGATAATAAGATTAAGATCTTTGACTTCACCTTTTTTAATCTGTTCAAAGAGATCATCAAGAGAGAGGCGCGGCGTTAATTTGGCCGCCTCCTTCATTCTGCGCAACCTCTTCCCCGCCAGTTGACGCGCAAATTTATCATCATTCACAGCCTGCAGCGTGTCTCCGGCCTGCGGAACATCATTAAGACCGACAATTTCAACCGGAACCGAGGAATCCGCTTCCATTATTTTTTCCCCACGGTCGTTGGCCATAGCCCGTATCTTGCCATATACCGATCCGCAAATAACCGGTTGCGTTATCTTTAACGTGCCATCCTGGATCAAGATGGTGGCTACAGGCCCGCGGCCTTTATCCAGTTTGGCTTCGATGACAATACCCCGGGCGGGCCGATGAGGATTGGTTTTAAGGTTGTTAATTTCCGCAACCAGCAGAATCATCTCCAAAAGCTCGTTTATACCATCCCCTCTAATGGCGCTGACAGGAACAAATATCGTATCTCCGCCCCATTCTTCAGGTATAAGTCCATATTCAGAAAGCTGCTGCTTTACCTTTTCGGGATTGGCATCGGGCTTATCGATTTTGTTGATGGCTACAATTATTTGAACATCCGATGCTTTGGCATGGTTTATAGCTTCAACCGTCTGGGGCATGACTCCATCATCGGCGGCAACAACGAGCACCGCTATATCCGTAGCCTGAGCACCACGGGCCCTCATCGACGTGAAAGCTTCATGTCCCGGTGTATCGAGAAAAAGCACTCCTTTATCGCCGGCATAAACCTTATAAGCACCGATGTGCTGGGTGATCCCGCCGGCTTCACGGGCGGTTACATTCGATTGGCGGATATAATCGAGCAAGGAAGTCTTGCCATGATCAACGTGACCCAGTACCGCTACCACCGGGAAACGGGTGGTCAACTCTCCGTCAGCCATATCCTCTTCATAGTTGAAAAGCTCTTCTTCTTCGGGATTACGTTTATAAATGATCTCTACATCGTACTCCGCGGCCACAAGTTCCATTACATCGGGAGCCAACTCTTTATTAATGTTTAAAATAATTCCCAGCTCAAGAAGTAGTTTTAAAACATCTTCCGGGTAGGCACCTATCTTGGCTGCAAATTCACCCACCGTGGTATGGCCTTCAATTATCACCTGCTTCTTCCGTTCTTTCTTCTCTTCCCTGGCTTTCTCTTTGACATATGC
>JBASYW010000044.1:0-4691 GCA_049277715.1 Dethiobacteria bacterium
CGACTGCAGGGCCCGGTTAACAAGATCATATACACCCTGTCTACTGATCTGTTGCACCTCGGCAATCTCTCCCAATGAGAGATTATCAAAGTAATATAACTGCAACGCACGCTGCTGTTTGGGAGTCAGCAAAAACCCATATATATCGTATAGATAACTTACCCGTTCAAGTTTTTTCAGCATCTGTCCACCTGTCAAGTGATTTTACTTTACACTACATTCTACATAAAAATAAATATATAATCAATTACTTTTAAATTATATATTTTAATCAACCGTACATCGGTTTGTGAATATAAAGTAAAGATGCCCCCAAAAGAGACAAGGAGCCTGTGGCTTGCATAAAAATTATATTTTAACCTAGAAGAGCCTGAACGAAGAGGCTGGGATCAAAATACTCAAGATCATCAATTTTCTCTCCCAGGCCTACATGGCTAATCGGAAACCCGAGTTGCTCTTTAATAGCAATGGCGATACCACCTTTGGCGGTTCCATCAAGCTTTGTTAAGATTACGCCGGAAATCGGAACCGCATGGTTAAATTTTTCCGCCTGCGCCAATCCATTCTGTCCGGTGGTAGCATCTATGACCAACATCACTTTATGGGGTGAGCCGGGGATAACTTTACCACAAACCCGATGAATCTTTTTTAGTTCCTCCATCAGGTTTACCTTGGTATGCAGTCTCCCTGCCGTATCACCGATCACAACATCTATATGGCGTGCCTTGGCTGCCTGCAAAGCATCATAATATACCGAAGAGGGATCAGAACCCGCCTGTTGTTTGACAAGCTCTGCACCGGTACGATCGGCCCAGATTTCAAGCTGTTCTATCGCCGCAGCCCGGAAAGTATCGCCGGCCACCATCATCACTTTCTTCCGGTTTCTGATCCAACGATGAGCAAGCTTGCCAATTGTGGTGGTCTTCCCTGATCCATTAACTCCCACTACCAGAATAACCAGGGGCGGATCAAAAATATCTCTCTCCGGGAGAATCGGATAGTGGCTTAATAAATCAATCAGTTTTTTGGCCAATACTTCTTTTACTTTGGAAACATCGGTAATTCTGCTACTTTGCAATTCTTCCCTGAGGCTCTCAATAATATTTGCCGATGTTTCGGCCCCTACATCTCCCAGAATCAATCCCTCTTCAAGTTCATCAAAAAAAGCCTCCGTGATTTCACGGCCCCGGAAAAGATGTTCCAGGTGTTGATTGAGGTTTTTACGGCTTCTCTCCAGACCGCTTTTGAATTTATCAAACAGATTCATGGTGCGTCTCCTTTATCTGATTTGTTAACTGGCTTTTTCGTCCACTTTCATGGATATTATGCGCGAAATACCCGGTTCCGGCATGGTAACGCCATACACTACATCGGCTTTCTCCATGGTTCTTCTCCGGTGAGTGATCAGGATAAACTGGGAGCTGGCAGCGGCATCACCCATAAAATCAATAAATTTGGACAGGTTGGAGTCGTCGAGAGAAGATTCAATCTCATCCAGAAAATAAAATGGAGCCGGCTTATATCTGAAGATAGCAAAGATAAGCGCTATGGCCGTTAGCGCCTTCTCTCCGGAGGAAAGTAAAGATATATTTTTTAAATTTTTCCCCGGAGGCTGAGCAACAATCTCGATGCCGGAATCAAGGATATCCTCCGGATCTATGAATTTGATAATCGCTTGTCCACCACCGAATAGTTCCATGAAAGTATCTCTAAAATGGCCTGCAATCTCTTCCAGAGCCTCAACCAGCTTGCTTTTTATGCGTTCATCTATTTCTGCAAGAATCTCTTTTACAGACTCCTCTCCTTTTCTTAAATCTTTCTCCTGTTCCTGTAAAAAAGAAACCCTCTCCGTCATCCGTTCCAACTCATCAATAGCCCCGATACGAACTTGCCCCATCATCTCTATTTCTTCTTTTATCAGATTGATCTCTTCAATAATCTCGGATTCATTATAATCGGGGTCATCAACTTCCCCGGTCGGGAAGGTGTTGAATTTTTCCTTGAAAAGATTTTGCAGGTGTTCGTATTCAGCCTGAAGCCGGGTCTTCTCTATCTCCAAGCGGTGTTCTGCCCGTTCCAATCTCTGGCTTTTATTTTTTTTGGCCTGCTCCTCCTTTTCAAGTTCTTTCTTTCTGGCCATACCGGTATCATATTCCCGGCGAACCTTTTCATACTCTACGGTTTTTTCTTTGCTTTCGGCCGCCAGAAGATCCATTCTCTTGATTTCCGCTATTCTTTCTTCATCCATCTCTGCAAGCATTTTTTCTATCTGTATATTTTTCCGGTCAAGCTCTGCCATTTCATTTTTAATTTTCTGTATATCATTTTTCATCTGTTCTATGCGTTCCGAAAGGTAGTTTCGCTGTTCACTGATCTTATTGTATTCTATTTTCTTCCGGGTAAGCGCATCGGCTACGGCATCTCTGCCTTCAAGAATATGCCGGTGTTTTTCCTTCATATCGTTGAATTCGGATTTCAAGGAACCGCTTCTTTTTCTCAGTTGAGCCAATTCGTCGCCCAGTAAATCTCTCCGCTCATCAAGTTCTTCTGCCTCCATAATCAAGGAATCGCCTGAGCTGATGAACATCTGTATATTTGATTCCAGATAGTCCTTCTCCTGATCAAGAAGTGCCCCTTCCCTCTCCATGCTCTCCAGCTCTCTCTTCAATTGCTCCACATACTTCTTTGAATGCGCCTGTTTATCTGCATATGAATCCGTCTGTTTTCGCAAATATTTCAGTTTTCCCGACAGCTCCTGCATCTCTTTTCGATTTTGAGCTATCCTGCTCTCAATATTTTTGATTTCTTCTTCCCGGTTCCACCGCCGGATTTCCTCTTTTTCATCCCGACCACCGCGTATTGCGCCACCGGGATAAACAACTTCTCCATCCACAGTTACGGCATACACTGAATATCCCGACTTGCGAGCCACGGAGAGAGCCGATTGCAGGTTATCAGTCAAGTAGATGTTCCCCAACAACCACGAAGCGATCTCGCTGTATTCCGGGTCCACCTCGCAAATTTCTAAAAAAGATCCCCTGTTGCCGTTTACTCCTCTGATTTTTTCGGTTATGGAGCTATCCTTGGTTCTTAATTTACGGGCTGTACTTAACGGAAAAACAGTGGACCACCCCTTGCGCTCCTCTTTAAGAAAATTAATGGCCCTGACCGCCGATTCCTCATCCGTGGCCAGTACCCCGAAGACCTTCTCACCCAAAACAGCTTGGAGAGCGCCCCTGAATTTGGGGGCAACGGATATTTTAGAGAAGATGGTTCCCGGAAGTATCTTCTGCAGAGAAGGATTATTAAGCAATTCCTCCGATCCTATCTGAAATGAGGTCCTGTCTTTATCAAGTTTCTTTAACAGCCAGAGTTTATTCTCATTCGATGACAAACGCTCTCTAACCCGTGTCAACTGTTGCTCGATTGATAAAACCTTCTCTCTGGACTTTTCCAGGTCGGATTCAATAACGCCGGTTTTCTGTAGAGTTTCCCTTAGAATTGATTTTTTTGCCTGCCGTTCTTTCTCCAGCTTTGAGGCTTTCCGGAGGGCCGATCCAACTTTTTCCCGTTCAATTTCAATCTGCTCTTCGATATCCGCACGCTCTGACTCTATTTTTTCTCGACGATAAGCAATTTCAGCCAACGTTGATTCCAGCCCCTCTATACGCGTAGTAGTAGAGATGAGCTCCTGCTGAAGCTGTTCAATTTGTAATAAAGATTCCTCGGTCTGATAAAGCTCGTTTTTTTGCTGTAATTCATCAACTTCCGCCCTGATCCTGTCTATCTCGTTCTTTTTTTCTGCAAATTGATCTTTATGTTGTCTGCAGGCATAGAGAAGCTCCTGATACCGTCTTTCATAATTATCGCGGTTCTGTTTATTTTCTTCCTGGCGCCGGACCTGATTCTGTCTTCTTTCATCCAGCACACGCAGCTTTCCCTCTATCTGTTCTTTTTCCTGCCATGCCGAATTTAATTCCTTTTCAAGGGTACTCTTATATACTTCAACCTCCTCCAGCCGTCTCTCCACTTCCTGCAAAGAAGTAACCGCCGCGGTTAAATCTCTTATTACATTGTCCGTTTCACTTTCATTGTTATCCAGTTTTGACCTTACTTTTTCGGCAAGCAATTTATTTTCGTTTATCTTATGGTTCAGGACCAGGCGCTCTTTAGCTCTTAAATTGTTTTTAAGATCCCTGTATTCGCGTGCCAATTCAGCCTGGCCTTTCAATGGCTCAATCTGATTCTCCAATTCATTGATCAGATCCCGGATCCGTTGTAAATTGCCTCGCATATCATCGAGCCTTAGACGGGCTTCTCTCTTACGGTGTCTGTATTTTAATGTCCCGGCAGCCTCCTCTATCAACTCTCTGCAATCTTCAGGTTTGGCAGAGACAATCTTCTCTACCCGATTCTGCCCCACAATGGAATAATATTCTTTGCCGACCCCCGTATCCATAAATAACTCTGAAATATCCTTTAAACGGCAGGGGGTCTTGTTAATAAAATATTCGCTTTCACCGGAACGGTACAACCTCCGGGTGATCTCCATCTCCGTAAATTCAAATTCAAGACGAGAATCCGCATTTTCAAACAGAAGGCTTACCTCTGCAAAATTGAGAGCCTTCCGTTCCTTACTTCCGCAAAAAATAAGATCTTCCATCCGTCCCCCGCGAAGATCTTTAACGCTC
>JBASYW010000045.1:0-4832 GCA_049277715.1 Dethiobacteria bacterium
AGGGTGGCGGAAGAAGATTTTCATGAGAGCAGCGGTTACGGATACGATGACGGGGGAAGAGACAAGTTCGAAGAAATTTATGTCCGTGTTTTCGGCGGTGAAAAAGCCCTGGTAAGGCCTCACTTTGTTTCCGGAACGCATACGCTTGCAGTTGCCCTATTCGGGCTTCTGCGGCCGGGTGAGAAGTTGCTTTCCATCACCGGACCTCCTTACGATACTCTGCAGATGGTCATCGGGAAGGGTGGCGAACATGAGATGACGGGTACGGGCACCCTGGCCGGGTGGGGTATCAAATATGATGAATTGCCGCTTGATGATAGAGGTTACCCCGCTTTAAGCCATCTCCGGGAAAAGCTTACCCCGGATGTACGGGTGGCTTTCATACAGCGTTCTCTTGGATACAACAGTTCAAGAGCGGCTCTTACCGTTGAAAACATAGAAAAGATCGTCAGGGCGGTAAAGAAACACAGACCCGATATTGATATCCTGGTTGACAATTGCTACGGCGAGTTTGTGGAGACCGGAGAGCCGCTGGAAGGAGGAGCCGATCTTGTTGCGGGTTCTCTGATCAAGAATCCGGGCGGAGGTCTGGCTCTTACGGGCGGCTATGTGGTCGGCAAGGAATCATTGGTGGATAAAATAGCGGACCGGCTGTCTGCTCCGGGTTTGGGCGGACATCTGGGGGCGGTGAATGCAAAAAGATATCTGTATATGGGGCTGTTCTATGCACCGACATTGGTTGGAAATGCTCTGAAGTCCGCTGTTTTTGCCGCAAAGCTTTTTCAGGGTCTGGGTTTTGATACCATGCCGGCATATGATGGCAAAAGGGGGGATACCGTGCAGGCCATTACCCTTGGAGATGCTGAGCTGGTCAAGCTATTTTGCCTGACGATACAGAAATATTCTCCGGTAGGATCATACCTTACGCCGGTACCTTCTCCGGTTCCCGGCTACAAGGATCCGGTCATCATGGCGGCGGGAGCGTTTATCCAGGGTGCATCCGGTGAGCTTTCAGCCGATGCCCCCATGAGGGAGCCCTATACGGTTTTTCTACAGGGCGCCTTCACGCTCTCCCATGGGCTCATTGCCATTTGCAAGGCGGCGGAGGCAATTTATTTGTCCGCTCGCGCTTAAAAATCGTGCCCTTACATCTTTCGGAATAACCCGACCACTTTGCCCAGGACAACAAGGTCCTCGGTGATGATGGGCTCATAATTGTCGTTTTCTGGCTGAAGCCTTATATGCCCTTTTTCCTTGAAAAAACGTTTAACGGTTGCCTCTTCATCTTCGAGGAGAGCCACGATTATATCTCCGTTTTGGGCATCTCGTTGCTGCTGGACCATGATATAATCGCCATCCATCAAGCCGGCGTTGATCATGCTGTCTCCTTTGATACGCAGCATAAAAACTCCGTCGCTGCCGGGAAAAAGTTCAAGGGGAAGCGGGAAGTATCCCTCTATATTTTCTGCTGCCAGGATAGGCTTGCCGGCCGTAATTACTCCGACGATGGGAACGAAGAGAGCATCGCCGGAGACATCGTTACCGGCAACGAGGAGCTCAATGGCCCGGGGTTTGGCAGGCTCACGGCGAATATAGCCCTTATTTTCAAGGGCGGTAAGGTATAGATGGGCGGTAGAACTTGAGCGGAGCCCGAAGGCCGCGCATATTTCCCTTATCGAGGGGGGATAGTTCTTCCGGGAGATGTATTCCCTGATGAATTTGAAGACTTCTTTCTGCTTATCGGTCAACGGTTTCATGATCTCACTCCTATGAAAATCTCTGTGGATATTATAAACCATTGGTATAAAGTTGGCAAACATATGTTCGATTTATTTTCTGTGGACAATAAATGTCCTCAAAGTTATAATGATTGAAGTTAACCAATAAATAACAGATTGTAGCTGAAATTTTCACATAAAAGATCTACAATGCGCTGAATCTGAATAGATAAGTTGCCAATCAGAAATATCAATGACATTTTTAAGCATGGGGGAGAGGGAGCAGGATGTGTGGACGATATTGGCTGAGCGACAATCCTGAAACACTTTGTAGAAGATATAACGCCGTCATGGCGGATTTGGATGGATACAATCCCTCCGGGGAGGTGTTTCCCTCGGAGATAGTGCCCGTGGTGGTGGGAAACCAAAATCGGATGAACAGGTTAAGAACAATGCGCTGGGGATTTCCCGGCTTTGAAAACCGGGGTATCATCATTAACGCCCGTGCAGAGACGGTTGATACCAAGTATATGTTCAGGAAGCAATTGGTGGTGCGAAGATGTATCGTGCCCGTAAACGGTTTTTTTGAATGGAAGAAAGAAGGGCGTGAAAAAATTAAATACAGGATAAATATCCGGGGCCATGACTTGTTTTCCCTGGCCGGAATATACGACATATTTACGGATAAAAGGGGAGATGAGTATGCCTCTTTTGTAATTATCACCACTTCTCCGCTCCCAATCATCAGGAGCATTCATGATCGTATGCCTGTAATCCTTCCTCCGGAAAAAGAAGCAGGGTGGCTCGACAGCAGCCTTAAAAATGTTCATTTGCTCAAAGGATATCTGCAGCCCGATGAGATTGCCGGCTTAACCGTTGAAAAGAGCCCTTAATGATCAATGGTTGTTATTGTTATTTTTTGAATTATTGATGGCGATAAGTTTGTTTATACCGTTGATATACGCTTTAACGCTTGCTTCGATGATATCGGTGCTCAGGCCTCTTCCGGTAATGGTCTTGTTCTTAAAAGATATCTTGACAGTAACCTCACCCAGCGCATCCTTACCTCCGGTAACAGCGCTAAGCTGATAAGCGGTAAGTTCAATGTTAATTCCCGTAATTTTATTGATGGCCATATAAGCTGCATCGATCGGGCCTGCTCCGACGGCCACCTCTTCGAAATACTGATCTCCTTTCAGGAGCCTGACGATGGCTGCGGGAATGCTTTTACTTCCACTTACGGTCTGCAAATAATCGAGCTTGTAGGTGGGAACGGTAAAGGAGATATGCTCGAATATCAGGGCCTCCAGATCCTCACGGTAAACCTCTTTTTTCTTATCTGCCAGTTCGAGAAAATTGGTATAGAGGGAGTTGAAATCTTCTTCTGTAAGAGTGTAGCCCATTTCTTCCAATTCATTTTTCAGGGCATGTCTTCCGGAACGGGCCGTAAGCACCATCTTGGCAGCCTTTCCTCCGATCAATTTGGCATCGATAATCTCGTAGGTCTGCTTGTCTTTGAGAACACCGTCCTGATGAATGCCGGATGAATGGGCAAAGGCATTCTTGCCGATGACTGCTTTGTTAACCGGCACGGGGATTCCCGTCAGCTTGCTGACAAGTCTGCTGGTACGATATATCTCAGTCAGGTTTATATCGGTGTAATAAGGGAGTTTATCATTGCGTATACGCAGTGCCACCGCTATTTCCTCCAGGGAGGCGTTGCCGGCTCTCTCGCCGATGCCGTTGATATTGCATTCCACCTGCCGGGCGCCGCTTTTAATGGCTACCAATGAATTGCTGACCGCCAGGCCCAGATCATCGTGACAATGGACACTTAATACAACCTGATCGATGCCCCGCACATTTTCGCTGATCTTGAGTATCAACTCTCCAAACTCTTCGGGGACCGCATAGCCAACCGTATCCGGTATATTGATTACCGTGGCACCGGCTTTGATAACCGCTTCGATGACCCTGAAAAGATATTCTTCATCCGCGCGGGTGGCATCTTCAGGGGAATACTCCACATCGGAAGTAAAACGACGTGCATATTTTACCGATTCCACCGCCTGTTCCAGCAGCAGCTCCGGATCCTTCTTCAGTTTCTGCTGCATATGGATAGCGGATGCCGCCAGAAAGACATGAATACGGGCCCGTTCGGCCTCTCTGATCGATTCCCAGGCAGCGTCGATATCTTTCTTGATGCAGCGGGCCAGGGCACAGATAACCGGACCTTTTATATTTTGAGATATCCGGGAGACGGCTTTCAGTTCTCCCGGAGAGGAGATTGGAAAGCCGGCCTCAATAACATCGACGTTCAATTTGGCCAACTGGTGTGCTATCTTGATTTTTTCATCCAGGTTCAACTTTGCTCCCGGGGTCTGTTCACCATCTCTTAACGTGCTGTCAAAGATAAATATTTTGTTGTCGCTCATTCTTCCATTCAACCCTCTCTAGATATTTCTTTAAAAAAAAACTTCCGTCAAGAGACGAAAGTTTTTCGCGGTACCACTCTCATTGACAGAAGATGATTATATCCTGTCCACTTGATCCCCTTAACGCCGGTGCGCGACCCGGATTAATGGTTTAATCACGTTCACCCGGGTACCTTACGGATGAGTTCGGAAAAGCGTTCCTGCCGTTTTTCACCAAAAGCAAGGCTCTCTGAAAGGATTAACTTCTCTTACTGCTTCCGCTCATCGGTTTAATCAATATTATTAAAGATATCTTATTGTATTTTAAGCGGGCTGTCAATATCCAAAGCGGGATATGTCATATTATACCATTTCAGATCTTTCTCCTTTTTAAAGTATGGCCATAAAGCAAAAGTTACAAATATTCACATATTGTCACCATGGTGATGAAGTGGGGGAGGTGCAGTGATAAAAATTGATAATAGAAATGTTTAAAAAAAATAAGACGCTGGAACAAAGCGGCAAAAATTATTTAAGCGAAAACAAGTGATGCCGGGTAAAAGAATAATTTTTAAAAATAGATTGATTGATAAACAGAAATAATCCGGACGTTGAGAAAAATTTTTAAAGAAACAACAAAGCCAGAAGCCATGGGAACCACGGGGATTTTATTAAAATTTAACTTCCGATAATATATCTT
>JBASYW010000046.1:0-17698 GCA_049277715.1 Dethiobacteria bacterium
GTACCCCATGAGCACATAATTCCCAACCAGAATAGGGATCTCCTCACCGTTCGCGGGATTTACCGCATTCCTTCCGGTAAAAAGGCCGATTTTTTCCGTCTCGGCAGATGTTCTCTCGATCTCCGTCTTTTGCTTTATATTTTTAACAAAGGACCGTATTTCAGCTTCCCGGGGGGTGCCTTCCACCAGGCGGTTCACCAGAGGATGCTCGGGAGCCAATACCATGTAGGTAACCCCGTAAAGCGTATCCGGACGGGTCGTGAAGACTTTTACCGACTCCCCGGGGAACTCTTTCAGGGGGAACACTATTTCCGTCCCTTCACTGCGTCCAATCCAGTTTTGCTGCATTATCTTAACGCGCTCGGGCCAATCTTCAAGCAGATACAGATCATCCAACAGACGGTCTGCATAATCGGTGATACGCAAGAACCACTGTTCCAGTTCACGAGGCTCCACCTCATGAGCACAACGCCAACACAATCCCCCTTCAACCTGCTCGTTGGCAAGCACGGTAAGACATTCCGGACACCAGTTGATGGATGCCTTTTTTCGGTAAGCCAACCCACGTTTATAAAAGAGGAGGAACAGCCACTGGGTCCAACGATAATAATCGGGGAGACTGGTCGTTATCTCCCTGTCCCAGTCATAACTGATACCCAGATTATCCTGCTGTTCTTTCATCTGCCGGATATTATGAGCCACCCATTCAGCGGGGTTAACCTTGTTGGTGATAGCCGCATTCTCGGCAGGCAGGCCAAATGCATCCCAGCCCATCGGGTGTAAAACATTGTAACCGTTCATTCTTAAAAAACGGGCGAGCACATCGCCGATGGAATATACGCGCATGTGCCCCATATGCAGTTTCCCCGAAGGGTAAGGAAACATTTCCAGCACATAATATTTGGGCCGGGACAGATCTTTTTCCGATCGATCAAGGTTATGTGCCGCCCAATATTTTTGCCATTTTGATTCGATAATCCCGGGTTTGTAATCCTCCATCTTATTTATCCCCCTACAAACTAATTTATAACAAAACGCCCGTCCCCCCAGGGACGAGCTCAGCCCGTGTTACCACCCTTTTTGGTAAAATAATGGTGGAGCTGGCGGGACTTGAACCCGCGGCCTCTTCCATGCCAAGGAAGCGCGCTCCCTCTGCGCCACAGCCCCACAACATTTTTTGCCCTCTCTCCATGCCGTTAACGCCGACCTACGCCGGTTATTACCACCTTGAAGCAAGTTTTCACAACCGGTTCTCCGGGGCGAGTTCAGCAGATTCACCTGTCGGTTTACACCATCCACCGACTCTCTTTAAAGGTTATCCTGCATACTGATCCCCTTCATGGTAATTTTCTTTATAAACCGTCAAATTGTTAACGAATACCTTAAACATTATAGAAATAATCAGCCGTTTTGTCAAGAAACCCGCAGATACCGACTGAAGGTGATAATATATAGATAAAGAAATGATCACTTCAGGGGGATACGACTCACTTCATTATTTAGCAGATCCAGATAAAGAAGTTCATCGCGCAGAACGTCCTCCCTATTTAACAATATTTTTACGGCCTCACTGACCTCCCAGGAAGCAACCAGAGCAGGTGTTGCTGTTGGGTTCCCCCGGCGAGCCTCCAGACCAAACCCTTTACCGGCCCGGGTATCTTCCCGGCGGGAATCTCCATAAATCGAAGCCAGTAGAGGGTTTCCGGGCCAGATTACGGCGAGCTGCCCCATATAGCCCCCGATAGCGCCATGAACCATGGGGATATTTATTTCCTGGCAGGCACTCTCCAGATCAAACCGCGTCTGCAGATTATCGAGGCAATCTATGGCCAGATGCGCATGCTTTATTAACTTTACCAGTTCAAGTTTCCCGACATAATCGGGCACGACTTGGGTCTCCACGGCATGGTTGATCTGCCTGATACGCCACTGTGCATTTTGGGCTTTGTTCTTTCCCAGGTTGGATTCGGCGGACCCGATCTGACGGTTCAAGTTGGATGCGGTAAACGTGTCGCCATCAACGAGCACCAGATGCCCCACGCCCATCCGCGCCAGCAGTTCGGAGACCATTCCTCCCAACCCGCCCAGACCAATTACCGCCACCTCGGAGGAAAGCAACTTCAACTGGCCTTCTATACCGATGGTGCCCATATTACGCTGGTATCGTTCCGGCACTATTCCATGCTGTAAAGCAGCTATTTCAATCTGTTTTCGAGACTTTTTGAAGTGACGGGCAAGTTCCGTTGTTCCGACCAAGCCCAAACTGAGGTATTTTTCTCCTGCAGGTGTCCTCTTCTCTTCGGCCGCATGATGAAGAGCTTGCTCAAAATCACCCCTACCATCCATAAATCCAAACCAACTTTCCTTTTAATCACCAACCGTTTTTCCCGTTGTCTGCCGTTCAGATTCCGGTGAGGCATTGCTCCATAGACGCTCAAGATTATAAAATTCCCTCTCCACCGGCTGAAAAATATGGATAACCAGGAATCCATAATCCAGCAATACCCAGCGGGCTTCTCTGTAGCCCTCGATATGCCGCAGTTCCGCCCCTGCCTCTTTGAGCCCTTCCCGGAGGAAATCACTTAGAGCCTGAACATGCTGCCTGGAGGTAGCGGTACAGATCAGAAAGTAATCAGCCAGGTAGGTTATCTTGTTTACTTCCAGAAGGACTATATTCTGTGCTTTTTTTTCACCGGCCAGTTCCGCCGCCAGATGGGCTAACTCCCGCTCTTTGAGCAACAATTATCCCCCTTTATCAATCATTCTTTCTCTTTAACAACAATTCATTCCGGAAAGCCGTTGAATAAGGATGCAGAAGGTGGCCTCTCCTAATTACTTTTTTTATGGCATTGTCCACAACCTTCAACAGAGCCCCATCCAGATCATTAAAAGCCAGCTTTCGCAGACTGCGGACTCCGGGGTAAACTCGATTTATCTCCACAGCATCGGCAAGGTAGATGATGTGCTCGAACCTGCCTAACCCCGGCTTCCCCGTGGTATGAAATTTGATCGCCTGCAATACCTGTACATCTTTGATACCGGCATCCCGCCCGACCAGAATAGCACCTACGGGGGCATGCAGGAGATGCGGTGAGTGCCATGTAACCTTATCCGGCTGCAGGGAAAATTCAACCGCCTTCTTCTTGAGATAGTCAGCAGAGAAAGGCTTTGCATAGTCATGCCATAACCCGGCCAGATAGGCCGAATTCTCATCCTCACCATAAGTGCGGGCGAGCAAGGCGGCCATCCGGGCAACACCCATACTGTGTCGGAAAAGCTCGTTACCCAACTTTTTTCTTAAAAAACCGATATTTCTGCATTTTTCCATTCAGCAGCTCACCTAAAAAAGGTAAAGGGCATTCCAAAAGATCATCATTTACTTTTTTCGCTAAAAAACAACGGTTTTCCTGCCTAAAAAAAGGCAACTTGCAAGTTGCCTTTTTTTACTTTTACTACTGGTCTTCTCTTGGTTTGGCCTCATTAACCACCAGCTGGCGGCCTTCCATCTCAAGTCCATTTGCCTGTTCAAGAATACGCTCGGCATCATCCTCATTTACCTCGACGAAGCCATATCCCTTTGATCTTCCTGTTGCTCTCTCCGTAATTATGCGGCAGGCAAGCACTTCGCCAAACTGTGCAAAAGCCTGCTGGAGTTCATCTTCAGTTGTCGACCAGGGTATATTCCCTACGTAAAATGTTTTTACCACTTGAGAAGCTCACCTCCTTAGGAACTTTCGGCGGCCATACCGAAAAACGTTACCGGTAATAGGCATGCCGACAATAAACATATTACCCCTTACCTTAACTTATTATGAAAAATAAAGAAGTAAAATATACTTTTTTATCAATCAATATTTTTTCCCTTGTAGAGACCATACTTGTATATGTAGTTCTCCACCGATCTGATGGTAAGATATTTAATGGTTTTTCCAGCTCTGACCCTCTCCCTGATAAAGGTTGAAGATACTGCCATGGCCGGATTCTCCAACAGATGCACTCTTTCGCTTATCACCGGGTAATGTGGGGCCAAAGTTTCATGCAGTTTCTCCAGAGAGTAACCCGGGCGAGAGGCGGCAATGAACGTACAGGTATCAAGCAACTCTTTAAATTCCGCCCAAGTCGGAATCTCCAGGATAGCGTCTGCACCGGTAATAAAATACAAATCAATGCCCTTTCCAAACATCTTCCGGTAATGACGAACTGTTTCAATTGTATATGAAGGTTTATTTTTGTCAATCTCAAATCTGGAAACCTCAAAATAGGGGTTGTCGGTTACAGCCAGAGCAGTCATCAGATGCCTGTGTTCGGGATTGCTCATCAACTCATCTTCCTTGTGCGGAGGCCAACCGGCCGGGACAAAGATAACTTTATTCAAACTATATTGCTGGCGGGCCTCCTCCGCCGCCACCAGGTGGCCGATATGAATCGGATCGAAAGTGCCGCCCATCAGGCCGATATTCAATGGTCTCCCTCCTGTATAAGAATTTCCCCCAAGACCGATCATGCGCCAAAAAGTTAAAACGGCGGCGCGGCCCCTTCTCCCCGGTCATCGAAAATAAACTCGTACTCACCGATTATAACCGTATCTCCCCGGCACGCTCCCTTGTCACGGAGCATCAGGTCAAGATTGATACGTTTACAATAACGCCGGAATCGACGCAAAGCCTCTTCATTCTCGAAGTCAGTGCGAAAAGTAAGCCTTTCTATCCTGCCGCCCCGTACGCGGAAGGAATCCCCTTCCTTAAGGATCTGTACCTTCTCTGAAGAATCCGTGTCCGGTTTTATGGCCAAAGTCTTCACCATATCCGCGGCCTCCCGTTTTTGTTTCCGCAGGTTGTTCACTTCAAGAGCAAGGTATTTGATCAGTGCACTTACACCTTCACCGGTAGCGGCGGAAATTCCTCGAACCTCTACTTCCGGCGACTCATCTCCCTCCGCGTCTTCCGGTCTGCGGCCCTGACGCAATTTATGGCGCATCCTCTCCAGTTGTTCCCACCCTCCCGGCAGATCAACCTTGTTACCCACAACCACCTGTGGTTTCCGGGATAGCTCCGGGCTGTATAAATCAATTTCTTTATTGAGGAGATCGTAACGCTCAAGCGGATCGCCGTCCGCCATTTCCGAAACATCGATTAAGTGAAGAAGAATCAGGCTTCTTTCGGCATGTCGTAAAAAAAGATCACCCCGGCCCGCACCTCCATGAGCACCCTCGATAAGCCCCGGAAGGTCAACCACCACGAAGCTGCTGTCCTCCCCCACCTTTACAACCCCCAGATGAGGAGCCAGTGTGGTGAAGGGATAATCTGCTATTTTGGGGCGGGCAGCGGATATTATTGCCAGCAGGGTTGATTTCCCGGCATTGGGGAAACCAACCAGTGCTACATCGGCAATAAGCTTAAGTTCCAGCACTATCTTTCGTCCGGCCCCGGGTTCCCCTTTTTCATACAGGCGCGGCGTCCTTCTTCTGGAGCTTACAAAATGGCGGTTGCCGAATCCTCCGCGTCCTCCCTCTGCCACCACTATTTCCACATCGGGATAAATGAGGTCGGCAAGGACTGTTCCATCTTCATCTCGCACCACCGTGCCAACGGGCACAGGAATAATGAGATCCTCTCCTCTGTGGCCCCGGCAATTGCACCGCCCGCCGTTGCCGCCATCGGCCGCCTTCCAGCGACGGCGATAGCGGAAATCAAGCAGGGTATGCAGGGCACTATCCGCCTTGAGAATCACCGCCCCGCCCTTACCGCCGTCACCGCCATCAGGGCCCCCGTGAGGCACATGCTTTTCGCGCCGGAAGGAGAGCGCTCCGTCTCCTCCCCGTCCACCATTTACCTCTATGGTCACTTCATCCAGGAACATACCTACCTCCGCCTTAAAAAAACAGCAGGGACAAAGAAGGCTGGCCCAAAGCCAGCCCCTCAAATCCTTGTGATGGTTTCATCGTTACGCTTCCAACTTTCCTTCCGGATAAACGCTTACCTGCTTTCGAGCACGGTTATTGACCTCATAGACAACACGGCCATCAACCAGAGCAAAAAGAGTATCATCTTTGCCGCGTCCTACATTCCGGCCCGCATGGAAACGTGTGCCCCGCTGACGGACAAGGATACTGCCGGCACTGACCATCTGATCACCGTATCTTTTAACTCCCAATCGTTTGGCATTGCTGTCCCGTCCGTTCCGGGAACTGCCTACTCCTTTTTTATGAGCAAATAATTGCAGATCTATTTTATCAATCATCATCTTTCACCTCCGTCAACCAGTATCTTCACATATCCGGGATAAATCCTTGCCGTCTCCTCCAGCCCCAGGGCCATCGCCTTCAAGAGCAGGCGGGCATCGCACAGCTGCGCCGCAGTCAACTCCTCGGGCAACCGGCATTCCAGATATCCGTCCGCTGATCTGACCACCGGCTTTATGCCCGCTATCCTCTCCATGCTGATGACCGCCGTCTGTGTCAGTACGGATACCGCCGCACAGACGATATCTTCTCCCTTGGGGGCAAAAGCGGCGTGCCCTTTGACTGTAAAACCGTCGATATTGCCCTGAACATCTCTGTGGAATATCAACTTGATCATAAGCCTGATTACCCGTTACAGTTTATCTTCTCGATAAGAACGCGCGTATAAGGTTGCCTATGGCCCCGCTTTCGCCGGTAATTCTTTTTGGGCTTGTACTTGAAAACGATAATTTTACGGGCTCTGCCCTGGCGCGCCACGCGCCCCACTACACGGCACCCGTCCACAAAAGGATCCCCCACTTTAAGAGTATCCGCATCCTTGAGCATCAGCACATTCTCAAAGACCACTTCGTCTCCCTCTGCCAAAGGAAGTTTTTCCACTTCCACGGCCTCTCCTTCGGAGACGCGATATTGCTTTCCACCGGACTCGATAATGGCATACATTTATAATTCCTCCTTTGAAGAAGGGCTCGCTGATAAAAGGCAGCTTGCGAGAGCTTTAAAGCCTTTTTCAGGCGGCAAGTAACATCGAACATTTTAACACGAGCGGCGCTTTGTTGTCAAATTATTATGTTGGACCGCCGCAAGGTTTTAAAGGTTTTTTCCACAGATCATGGGATTGCGACCCCGCTGAGGCCGCATAAACGATATAGCCCCGCTCCCGGCGGAAAAGGCGGCGCTACCCGGAATGATATATCCCCCGTTCCGCCGTTCTTCCTGTTTACATACCCCCGTACCGTAGTGTCCGGGCAAAAGTTGGAGTTCTCACAAGATCCTTCGCTTCGCTCTGGATGACACAAAAGGGGCTCTGGATGACACAAAAGGGGCTCTGAATGACACAAAAGGGGCTCTGAATGGCTGCGTGGGGGAAACAAACCCACTCCCTGCCTCCTTACGAGTAAAAAAAGGGTTTTAAGCCGAAGTATCTGCTTAAAACCCTCTCTATTTTGATTACCTGCAAATCAGATTGCAGTCAACTTGCAACTACTGCCTTCTCAACTTCCTGAACGGCAGGATCATGGTTGCACCGACCAAAGTCAGAAGACCGCCAAGAAGCATGAAGGGCAACATCTGGCTACCTTTCTTTGTCTTGGCATCGTCTGTTTTGGTTCCAGTATCGGTAGGCTGCTTCGGCGTTACAGGGTCCGGCGTTACAGGGTCCGGCGTTACAGGGTCCGGCGTTACAGGCAAGCTTACAGTGCCCTGAACAACTCCGGCCTCAAGCTGGTAGTCCGTCCCCTTGTCGGCATCACTTAATTTGTTATATTCGTCATCAAGGTCAATTGCGACAATTGCGCTTTCAAGCTGGGTCCCTTCCTTGATATTGAATGCTATTCTGAATAAACTTTCGCCAGCTAACTTTTTAACATTTTCACTGTCCGCCCAAGCAATCGCCAAAATTCCCGGCTCCTCACTGTAATCTGGATTTGGTTGAAAGACACCTACGTTTTTTAATTCTTCTTCCACCGGATCCACCCTCTTCATATCAGAGGAGCATCCAATATATTCTAAAAAATTAGGGTCATAGTTAATTAATAACTGGAACCCGCCAAGTTCAACATCACTGCCTACCGCAACACTGACAGTAACCCTACCGCCAATATCACCGGTAACATCGCTTAGGATCAGTTTTACAGGTTCTTGTGCAGCCACGCTTGAGAACAGCAATCCCAACACCATACAGAAAACTACAATCATCGAAATCTTTTTCATTAAGTACCCTCCTTCTTTATTGTAAGGCTCGATATGTGAAAAACCAAAACCTTGATCCATACACCCCCTTTGATTGAATCGGTCCATTGTATTCCTTGTATTCCTTTAACAAGAAAAGATACCATCCCTCACGAATCAAACAATCATCAAACATCAATTAATAATATTCACCATAATTTTTAATAATCCTGCTTTTTATAGCTGAAAATATCTTGCTATAATAGTAAATTTATGTTAATTATTTATAATAATTCTTACGCTTTTCTAAAGGACAGCCCTCTTCTTTCTGCGGCGATGGAAAATAATGAAGATAACCACTATCAAAATAATGACCGCCGCTCCCAGAAAATAAAGATAATGGCTGACCACATAATCCGGCAATGCGGATAACAGGCTTCCCGCAGCCAGAATGACGATCTGGCCATCAGCAGATTCCACGGGGATCTCTTCCGCTTCGCTGTTGACCAGGCTCAGCTCCTTTTTTTCAAGGGGAGATTTACCCTTCTCTTTTAAACGGAAGGAGATCTCCAGAAGGGCTCCATCAGAAGTTTTACCCTTCAAGCCGAACCAGGCAATGGAGATGGTATTTTCCGACGCCTTCAGGTTGGAAACCGGTATAAGACCGTCCAGGAGGGTCCCGGGCTTCACCTTTACAGGCTCAACAACCCCAGGATTGTACGCCAGAACCATATTCCCGCCGGACATCCCCCGGGGATTTTCCACCTTGACGGTGACCTTTATTGTTTCGCCGGCACGTCCTCTTACCCTCTCCACCGTTAATACAGCCGGGCCTTCCCGGGCCGGAATTCCATCATCGCCCGGCTGGGTCTTACCGGCAGAATCGGAATCTTTACCTTCGGGCTTTGCCGCCTTATCTGAAGAACCGGAATTCGCACCTTCGGAGGGGCGACTCAGGATACTGCCGTTTACCCCCGTTACGGAAATGTCTCCGGGTTCCGCACTTGATAAAGCCGGCTCTTTCAATTCAAGGGCGGATTCCCCCTCTTTTTTCAAGAAAAATTTAATTGTAGCGATCTCTCCGTCAGCTTTTACAGGTGTTATTGCCGCCCATACAATCTTGAGACTATCGGCCGCATACTTCAGATTCGGCATCAATATAGCTTCTTCCAGCAACTCGGTGCTGCTTGCATCTACCGGCTCAACAATATCGGGATCAAAAGTCAAGACAAACTCGCCGCCGGCCGTCCCGCTCGAATTCTTCAAATATACGGGAACGATAGCCTCTTTCCCCGCAAAACCTTCAACCTTCCCCAGCTCGATGGTCGCCGAAGATTGGGCGGCCGCGTTGGGATTGAAGTTAAGAAAAATCAAGAGGAAGATCAGGGTAAAGATAACCACCGGCATTACTCCGGAGATCACCGGAATTTTCTTGATCGATTTAGCCATGTTTTCCCTTCTCCCGTATCTTTTTTATTTAATTTGAATTTAATATTAACAACTGCAACAATAATTGTCAAATGTTTAAAAAATTAAAATACGATAATAAAATTGTCGATTTTACCGGGAATGGTTATACTTTTCCGCCCGGGCAAAAGTTCGATTTACCTCTCTTATCTCGACATTTATTTTCTGTCCCAGACAATCCGCCGCGCCACTGACATCGATTACAAATCCATGGTATCTGGCAATGCCGTTTCCGGGATTGCCTATATGCGGCTCCTCAATCTGCACCCCTAAAATATCCCCGGGTTTGACCGGCAGAGCAATCTGGCTTATCTCATCCAATGATCCGGTAGAGATGACGCGATATTTTTCCAGATGGATATCTTCATTGCCGCGCACAAAAACATATTTCCCGATTTCATTTTCAAGCTTCCGCAGATTGCTGCCTCCCGTTCCAATCAACAGGGCCGCCACCTCCGGATGCGCCTCGATCAGGACTGCTTCGGATTCCACGGCGGGCAACTGTTTTTTAAGCTCCTTTTCAATCCTGATCCCTACCACCAGAGGAGTCAGCACTCTGCCGGCACCTTCACAGTACGGACAGGGCTGCTGGAGGAAGGCGGCAAGGTCCTGCCTTACCTTTTTACGGGTCATCTCCACCAACCCAAGATTGGTAAGCCCGAGGATATACGTGCGCATACGATCGTTTTTAAAGGACTCGCTCAATTTATCCAGCACCTTCCGGCGGTGTTCCTCGGTATCCATATCGATAAAATCCACGATGATAATCCCGCCGATATCCCGCAAGCGAATCTGATAGGCAATCTCTTCCGCCGCCTCAAGGTTGGTCCTCAGTACGGTTTCCGCCAGGTTTTTCCTGCCGGTGTACCTCCCGGTATTTACATCTATTATGGTCAGAGCCTCGATCTCATCGATAACCAGATAGCCGCCGCATTTCAACCATACCTGCCTCTCCAGAGCTTTATTGATATCTTTTTCGATATTGTAGTGATCAAAGATGGATTCGGCCCCCTTGTAGAGCTTGACCCTGTTTTTTAAATGCGGAGACGTATAATCGAGGATTTCCAGTACCTTTTCATGCTCATGAATATTATCAACCATAAAGGTGTTTACATCGTCACTGAGCAAGTCTCTGGCCACCCGGCACGTAAGTGCCAGATCCTGATAGAGGGTCGCGGGCGCGCTGTGCTCATGAAAACGTTTTTGGATCCGGCGCCACAGATTGCAGAGATATTTTATATCATGCCGGAGAAGGCTTTCATCTGCTGATTCCGCAACAGTCCTTATGATAATACCCATACCTTCGGGCCGGATTTTTTCCGCCAGATTTCGCAATCTCTCTTTCTCATCAAGATCCTCGATGCGCCTCGATACTCCCACATAACCCGCGCCGGGAACCAGCACCACATAACGCCCGGGGATGGTAATCTGACCGGTCAGACGAGCTCCCTTCTGGCTGAAAGGCTCTTTGATCACCTGAACCATGATCTCTTCACCCACGGAAAGGATGTTCTCTATCGGACCGTGAGGGTCAGATCGTCTCTCCTCGTAATCCCGGTACGGAAGGACATCGTCAACATAGAGAAACGCATTGCGTTCCAGACCGATATCTACAAAGGCCGCCTCCATTCCGGGAAGGATATTGGCCACCGTCCCTTTGTAGATATTCCCTACCACGCGATGTTGCAAGGGACGTTCGATATAGATCTCCACGAGGCGGCCATTTTCCAAAACCGCTACACGGCTTACACGATAATCGTAATTGACGATTATTTTCTTATCCAATTGTGTCATCAACTCTCTTTCCTACACTCTTATATATTTTTCATAACATCCCGTCTCAAGTTTTTCAAAAACTTGCATGGGGATGTGTTTTGCCGACGTTTTATACGATCTGTTCCCAATGGCCCCGGCGGTTATGAAACAAGCCGCGCCGATGGATCTGAAGAAGGTAAGGAAGCGTTTCCAACCCACCGGCTGCCCCCAGTATGCCGAGCAACTCTCCGGGACGTGCTCCGCCACGGGACCCGGCCTGCAGAAACATCCTGATGATCTCTGTCCCGTTACCTTCCTTTATCATCTCCAGCTCTATGATATAAGGACGTATATCTATCTTGCGGGGTCCCTTCTTCCCCATCCTCTGCACGATCAGTTCCGTGCGTCCTTTAACCTCTTCGACTCCTCCGGATAAAATACCTTCAGGCAGAGAACCCCCGCCCGGCAGAGGGAAAGCGAGGTACAGAGCGGCATCGATCATCTGCATTAGCGAACGTTCTTTGTCGGAGATCTCCTCAGCACCGATAAGCGAGAGACCCCGTGGAAGTTTCTCCCTCATCCTGTCCGTAAATAAAGACGGAGAAAAGCTCTCTTCCAGATATATCTCCGCCAGTTCATGTTCAGCCGTTACGCCCAGCGGCAGGGGCAGAGCAATGCTCAACCGGGGTTGAGGGTTGAAGCCGCCGCTGTAGGCAACAGGTATCTCCGCTCTTCTGAGAGCCCTCTGCAACAGGCGCATCATATCCAGATGGGATATATACTTTATATTCTCTTCGCGCGTGAAACTGAATTTTAGCCGATACTGCATCCCTTGTTCATATCCTTTTTAAGAGCCGGACGATCTACAATATCAAATATAATCATAAATCGTTTCAGCTTAAAGATTTTTGGTGTTCCCGGATCAAGATATCCTTCTCCAGGCCGCTATTTAAATGATCCCAGGGCAAAGGATCTCCGTAATCATAGCGGCGGCAGGCATAATCGGCCGGCGATACCCCGGCCTCATCAAAAGCCTCCAGCCATCTGTCGATGCTGAAATGGTCGGACCAGTGATCAAACTTGCAGCCCCGGCGCCATGCCTTCTCGAGCACTTCCGCCAGGCGCCGATCGCCACGGGAGAAGACCGCCTCCATGAAACTCATCTCCGCATCGTGCCATTTATAATTAACCGACTTGATTCCCTGCAGGGAACGGGCAAGCAACTTCTGTTTACGACGGGTCTCTGCCGGGGATATCTGCGGCTCCCACTGAAAGGGGGTATGTGCTTTGGGCGTGAAAGTGGAAGAACTGACCGTCAGCTTGAGCCGGCCGCCGAACCGACGCCGATGATAAAGATCTATTATCTCCTGCACGAGAACGGATATGGCCTGAATGTCGTCATCCGTTTCCGTAGGGAGACCGATCATAAAATAAAGTTTAAATGCACGCCAACCGGCCTCAAAAGCATGTTCAAGCGCCTGAAAGAGCGATTCATCGGTAATATTTTTATTAATAACCCGGCGCAGCCTGAAAGTTCCCGCCTCGGGGGCAAAAGTAAGACTGCCTCTGATTTTTCCCTGTACGGCGGCGGCCAGTTTTACCGAGAACGAATCCATCCTGAGTGAAGGAAGTGAAAGATTTACCCGGGGAGGCAGAACCTCACCCAACTCCTTAACCAGCTGTTCTATATGCGGATAATCGCTGCTGCTCAGAGAAGCCAGCGAGAGCTCGTCATAACCGGTATTCTTGATCAAAGAGACGGCCAGTTCCCTGATCCCGGCCATGGATCGGCACCTCCGTGGACGGTAAGTAGTGCCCGCCTGACAGAATCGGCATCCCCGGGCACAGCCCCGTGATATCTCAACGATCGCCCGATCATGAATTATCTCCCGGTAAGGTACGATCGGGGCGGTGGGATGGGGGGCTTTATCCAGATCATAAAGCACACGTTTGTTGATCACGGTCGGAATTCGGCGGTCCTGCATCGGTTCAAAACCTGCAAAACAGCCGCCTTTGTACCGTGGCCGGTAAAAAGAAGGTACGTAAACACCCTCCAGTTGCGCCAGTTCAATCAGCATCTCTTCCTTGATCAGCCCCCGGTCCCTGCTGTTTTTATAAACATCCAGCAATTCCGGCAGAACTTCTTCGCCGTCACCAACCACAAAAAGATCAAAGAACGGAGCCACAGGTTCGGGATTGAAGGCGCAGACACCGCCCCCGATGATCAGCGGCCCATGGGCACGATCGGCACTGCGCATCGGAATGCCGGCTAAATCGAGCATATTCAATACATTGGTGTAAGTCAGTTCATACTGCAGTGAGAAACCAACGATGTCAAACCTATGCAGGGGCATATAATTCTCAAGGGAAAAAAGCGGTATCTTTTCTTCTCGCAATAACTTCTCCAGATCGGCAGCCGGGGCAAATACCCTCTCCGCCAACATGTCCGCCCGTTTATTGACGATGTCATAGAGGATCCGCAAGCCCAGATTGGACATGCCGACCTCATATAGATCGGGAAAAGCAAGAACCAGCTTCACGGCTGTATTCCGGAAATCTTTGACTATGGAGTTCAATTCATTGCCCACGTAACGGGAAGGACCGGTAACCCGATGGAGCAGCCGTTGTATTTTTAAAGTAAGATCATGATCAATCAATTTATTTCCACCTTAACATATAGATACACCTTATATATCAATTATAGTTTTCCAATGCATTTAAAACAATACTGTAAAGTTTATTTAACTTGACTAACGGCTTATAGCATATATAATATCTTAAAAGAAAAGATCAAACATAGATAAACATACAGATACAGCCACAGCCAAGGAGTTATTATGCCTCTGGATATGCCCGAAAGAAGAAAAAAAAGAAAAATTAAAACCAAAAAAGCAACCAATCTGCGCATCGGCATAACACTGATGATCATCGGGATCATCCTGCTGGCCAGCCCCATACTGACCGATCTTTATACCAACTACCAGCAGAACAGGCTGCTGAAAGAATACCAGGAGGCATTTGATGATCCTCCCGATATAAATGTCTTTCCGACTGACGGAGCGCCGACCGATTTTGAACGCGTGATCATCAAAATTCCCAAAATCGAGCTGGAAGTGGCGGTCATCGCCCCGCCCGCCACTAGCGAGGAGTTGGATAGATTAAACCGCAAAGGACCCGTTTTTTTCAGAGCTTCGGCCGTGCCCGGGGCCAAGGAGACCGTCGCCATAATTGCCCATCGCAATGTTTACGGCGGCCATTTCAAGAACATTCATCTTCTCGGTGATGGTGACAGGATCTATCTGGACACGCCGCAGCGCAATTATATCTATTCGTTTGCCGAGTCAGTAATCATCGATATAAATGATGAAGAGAAGATGGAAGAAATTTTCGATGTAGAACCCAGGAATCACCGGCTTCTGCTAACCACCTGCGAGCACATGGACAGGACCCCTCATTGGGATACTCCATACCGCCTGGTGGTAGTCGCCCACCTTGAAGAGGTGGAATACAAACAGGAATAGCCCGGCGGTCTCCAAACCCGCTTAAAAATTACTCCCGGCGGCCCATGATCTTCTTCACGGGCACATCCACTCCTTTTTCCATCGCCGCCTCAACCAAATAACTCTCGGCAATCTCCCCTTTCAACTGTTTGGAATCCTGCTCCATGATCCTGACAAGATGATAGCGGTGAGGGGAGAATAACTTGAAGATATCCAGCAATCTGGTATCTTCATTGACGATGATCTGCTCTCCCTTGAGTCCTCCCCGCCGCCGCATCTCTCTCTCCTTGTTCCCCAAAGAACGCAGAAAAACATATACGGCCAGATTCTGCTCCGCCGATGCGGCCAGGAAAATAAAGACGGCCACCAACAGGATGATGATATTGAAACGCCCGTAAAACCAGGCCGCCAGACCTCCGGCAAAGATAAAGACGGCCAGGATCTTTCCCAAACGGGCCGCTATCTCCGTAGCCTTTCGGTAGTTAAAACGGTGGACCAAAGACGAGCGCAATATTTTCCCGCCATCAAGCGGCAGGGCGGGGATGAGGTTAAAGAAGGCAAGGACAAGATTGGCCCGGATAAAGAATAACACCATCTCTTCATTCAGAGGGCCCAGGTAATAACGGTTTGCATAAAATATCATCGCAATCCCGGTGAACAGGAAATTGGCAAGGGGGCCGGCCCAGGCAATACGCCTTTCCGTTTGGGGTTCAATCTCCAGCAACCCTTCGATGCGGGCCACGCTGCCAAAAGGGAATACCTCTATCTCCTGAACGGAGATCCCAAAACTGCGGGCTACGAAAGCATGGGCAAATTCATGAACGGAGATGCAAATAAAAAAGATGAGCACCTCTTTCAGGCGGCCGTTAATCGCAAAATAGAGCAGAAACAAAAAGAAGTAAGGGTTGATTTTGAGTTTTGTACCTCGCAGCAACAATAAACCGCTCCTCTTCTTTCTTCAAGCGCACTGTCAGGTTTCGGGGTCATCTTCACTCGGTGCAAAATGGCGAAGCAAAAGCAAGGGGTCCTGTGGACGTCCGTCCAATTGCAGCTCAAAATGCAGGTGTGGCCTTTTCCATAACCGGGCGGAATCCAGCATGCCGAGAACCTGAGCAGCCTGCACTTCCTCCCCCGCTTTTACCCTCACTTCGGCAACTCCTCCATAAACCGTTGTCCATCCGTCATCGTGTTGCAGGATAATGCGGGTTTCCTCCCCTGCCTCTTCAATTTTATCCACTTTTCCCGGCAGGACAGCCTTTACGAGGGCACCTCTTTCCGCCAACAGGTCTAGGCCGTAATGCATCTCCTCTTTTCCGCTTGCGGGATTCTCTCTCAGGCCGAATCCGCTTTTGAACTCTCCGTTTACCGGCAGCAGGGCATCGTCATCCCCGGCATCGTTTAAAAACGGCATCTTCTTTAACATCTCATCAATACGGATCTGCTTTATCGCCGGAATCATGTTTTCCTGCATATAGCGGAGATCCATATCCCAGTTGACGATATATCGGGCCCCATCGATTATTTTGGCGCTCCAGCTCCACCCCATCTTTCCGGAAATGCCCAACGCCAGTACAAGTATCAGTGCCACAGCCATCTTCAGATAAAAGTGCCGGTTCATGCTTTTTAAAAAACCCAGAGAAAAGCTTAGAAAGAAAAATTTTTTTTCTTCTTTCGGGACGGCTCCGCCCGACGACGGTCTGTCCTTCCTCTGTTCAGAAAGACGTTTGTTCAATCGTGTCCGGAGTACAGAAACCGGCGCACTCCGACGTCTTCTGCCCATAATCCATGACCCCCTGTTTGTCCATTTTTCTTTAATATATATGGAGGACAAACCTCAATTATGCCTGTAAATAAGTCGAGAGATTTTCAAAATTGGATCTTCTGGCGGCGCATACCGATATTGAGGACGAGACCGATAGCCAGAAAATTGATCAGGAGAGAGTTCCCCCCATAGCTGATAAAGGGAAGAGGCAGTCCGGTAACCGGCATGATCCCTATGGTCATGCCGATGTTCACCAGAACATGAAAGGAGAGCATGATCGCCACACCACTGCAGATAAGAGAGCCAAACACATCCTTGGATTGAGATCCGATCCACAAAATCCGGTAGATCAGCAGAAAAAACAGGAACAGAAGGCCCACAGCCCCAATAAAACCCAGCTCTTCTCCCAGAACGGCAAAGATAAAATCGGTATGCTGCTCGGGCAGGTAGTTGAGCCGTACCTGAGTCCCTTCAAAAAGGCCCTTGCCCCATATCGAACCCGAGCCGACCGCAATTATGGACTGCATCAACTGGTAACCGTAACCAAGCGGGTCCATCTCCGGGTTTAAAAATATCATCAGCCGTTTTTTCTGGTAACCTTCGAGGAACATCCACAAGAAAGGAAACGCGACTGCCCCACTGCCAAGCATATAAAACAGATATTTCAGGTTTATCCCGGCCACGTACAACAACCCCAGAAGGATGGCCACGATGACCATCGCCGTGCCCAGATCGGGCTGCAGAAATATAAGTGCGGTCAGAACGGCGGTATAGATCAACGCGGGGATCGAAGCGGAAAAACGCTTGCCCAGCTGACCCTCTTTCTCCGATAATAACCGGGCCAGAATAATGATGAGGGTAAGTTTGGCATACTCGGACGGTTGGATATCGATAAATCCAAGATCGATCCAGCGCTTTACATTGTCGCCCCGGCCCACCACCAGCACGGCAACGAGCAACAAAAGGTTGATAACGTAGATGTAACGGGCCCATGACGAGAAGTTGATATAGTCGATCAGCGAGATAAAAATGATCCCGATCAGCCCGGCACCCAGCCAGATGGCCTGTCGTTTTACAAAGAGG
>JBASYW010000047.1:0-7196 GCA_049277715.1 Dethiobacteria bacterium
GGGCAACTCATCTTTTTCAAATACCTTGACTCCATTTTTTTGTTTGATCTCCACCGGAATTATCTCTTCATCAAAATATCCCTTCTCCATAGCTCGGATGGAATGCCGATGACTCCGTAAAGACCATAAATCAACTTCCTCTCTTGTAACGCCATGATCTGCAGGCACTTTCCCCCCATGGACCCCCATGTGAACGTCATAAACAGGGCACCACAGACCATCTTTTATCATCGCATCGGCAAGCAGGCCATTTCCCATCCGGTACCCTTCCCGTCCCTTCTCAATCAGATAAGGTGCGGCACTCATATTTTCCATGCCGCCGGCAACGACAATTTCCGCCTCACCGGAATGTATCATCATCGCCGCCAGATTTACGGCCCTTAAACTCGATGCGCAGACTTTGTTAATCGTGTCGGAAGGGATTTCCGGAGGAAGCCCGGCTTTCAACGTGGCCTGTCGCGAAGGGATCTGCCCCGTGCCGGCTTGAATAACCATGCCCATGAGAACATAATCGATATATTCCGGCGCGACTCGGGCTCTTTTCAATGCCCCGTTAATAACCAATGCTCCCAGATCAGTGGCCGGAACAAAAGATAATGACCCCAGAAAACGTCCGAATGGCGTACGTGACCAACCGGTAATTACCGCTCTTGACAAAATCATCACCCTATTTCGGAATAATTAAAACATTGTAGGAATTCGTGAAACGGGGTTATAATTCCTGCCTTTAATTTAACTCTGCTTCAGTCTCTTTTAAAAAAAAGAAGTATATATTTGGAGTATAATCTGGAGAATCACTCAACAGAACATACTTCAGATCCATAATAATAATCCTGCCGGATTTCCCGGCCATACGGCAGCACCAGCACACCACTTCCATGCCTGCAGCCGTTTTTGAAACTCCCTTTGTAGAGAGTTCCGCAAGGCCATATTATTCGCCCTTCTCCCTGCATTAATCCGTACAAAATAGATCCGACATAAGTTACCGTCTTTCTATTGTGCGGATTACCATATTCCAATCTTAATTCACCTTTGATATCATGGGGGGTTCCGGTAAGGGGATCTATAGCCCCTCTGTATAATCCCAAAGATTTTTCCAGCCTGTACCAACCTCGGGAATCGGGTGAATCAGAACCGCTCATCAGAACTTTGTAACCTGTACAACAAATGGTCGAAGCCCTTACCATCTTCCTTCCGGTCATTGAAACTCCTCCTCTGCCCGCAGGGCAAATTGGGTTGGATGCAAAAAGGCCATCATCTTTGGCGGACTGATCTTATGGTTATTATATGAATATCTCCGCTGTCAATATCACTGCTGAGCGGCTCTATTGAGCAAAAATAAAAAATGCCTCTTACTAAAAAGGCATTTTTTATTTATATATCAGACTTTTATAATATACTTATTTCTTTAATGCTCGGCAAGCTATATCCCGCCGATAGTAGGCCCCTTCAAATTTGATCTTATCTACAATGGAGTAAGCCCTATCAAGCGTGCTTTGCAGATCCCGGCCCCAGGAAGTGACGCCGAGGACTCTTCCTCCCGCCGTTAATATTTTTCCTGCCTTGGAAACGGTACCCGCATGAAAAACAACTGAATGAGGATCAAGATCGGCTTCTTCCAACCCGCTGATTATTTTCCCCTGCTCATATGCCCCGGGATATCCGCCGGATGCCATTACGATACAGGCTGTGACCTCATTTTTCCACTTCCACTCCCCGGCAATTTCTCCTTCGGCGGCTGTTAGTAATAGCGGGGCCAGATCACCATCAAAAAGGGGTAAAAGAGCCTGTGTTTCCGGATCTCCGAATCGGGCATTAAATTCCAAAATGCGGGGGCCTTCCTCGGTAATCATCAGTCCGGCATAGATTACGCCCCGGTAAAGCAAACCTCTTTTTTGCATTCCCTCCAGAAGAGGCCGAAAAACATTCTCCTCCACGAAACGGGTTATCTCTTCGGTCATTATCGGAGCAGGTGAATAAGCACCCATACCCCCGGTATTAGGACCTGTATCCCCCTCACCAACAGCTTTATGATCCTGAGATGAGGGCATCGTCAAGAACGTTTTCCCATCGGTCAGAGCAAGCAATGACACTTCTTCTCCGACAAGCCTTTCCTCAATTACAACCTTATCTCCGGCATCCCCAAATATTCGGTCAATCATGATCTGCCGGAGTGCCGATTCAGCCTCTGCAGGGCTATCGGTTACAAATACTCCCTTGCCGGCAGCTAGGCCGTCGGCCTTGACAACCATCTTTCCGCTACTTTTGCCGATAAACTTCCGGGCCTCGTCATAACTTTTAAAAATCCTGAAATCAGCGGTGGGGATGTTATATTCAGCCATAAATTCTTTAGCCCATCCCTTGCTGCCCTCTAGAAGTGCAGCTTTTCTCTCCGGACCTAAAATAGTCAATCCCTTATCCATGAAGTGATCTACAATCCCAGCGACCAATGGCGCTTCCGGCCCCACCACGGTCAGGTCAATCCCCTTATTATGGGCCAACCCGGTTAGGGCAGGCAGGTCTTCCGGATCCGCATCATGGCAATCCGCCAGCTTTGCAATGCCGGCGTTGCCGGGCACGCAATAAATTGAATCCACCTGCGGACTTTGGGAAAGTTTCCAGGCCAACACATGCTCCCTTCCTCCGCCACCGATAATCATTATGCGCATAACTTCCATTCCCCCTAAATTCATAAAAACTTATCTTTTATGCCATCGAAATCAGGCAAAGATATGCTAGTGCTTAAAATATCTTCTCCCGGTAAAGATCATGGCGATTCCATGTTGGTTGCAGGCATCGATCGATTCCTGGTCTTTAAGAGAACCTCCCGGTTGTATAATCGCTTTAATTCCGGCTCTGGCCGCCGCTTCCACAGTATCGGGAAAGGGAAAGAATGCATCGGAGGCCATCACTGCACCAGCAGCCTTCTTGCCGGCCTGTTCCAGAGCAATACGCGCCGCCGCAATCCTGCTCATCTGACCGGCACCGATCCCCAATGTCTGCAGTCCAGAACCAACGACGATGGCATTGGACTTGACATGTTTTGCAACTTTAAGATTAAAAGCCAATGCTTTCCGTTCTTCGGAGGTAGCAACGTGCTCGGTCACCGTCTGCCATTCCTTGCTCTCGACTGCTTCCGTATCCATCTCCTGAACGAGCAGGCCGCCTAGAACCTTTTTATAATCCATGGACGGCCTGTTATGATCATTACTTAACGGTATTGACAGTAGGCGCACCCCGGGCTTTTTCCTGAACACTTCCAATGCTTCCGCCGTAAACGAAGGGGCGACCACCACCTCCAAAAATATTTCTGTCATCATGCGCGCTGCTGCGACCCCCACTTCCCTGTTCACCGCTACGATACCCCCGAATATGGAGATGGGATCGGCATCATGGGCTCTCTGATATGCCTCAGCGACATCTTTTCCTCCTCCTACACCGCATGGGTTGGCATGTTTTAAAGCTACCACTGTAACCTCGTCAAATTCTTTTACGAGCTCCCAGGCCGCATTTAGATCATTGATGTTATTGAACGAAAGTTCCTTGCCCTGCCACTGCCTGGCGGAAGCAAGCGTATTCCCTTTCGCCGCGGCATCGGCATCAATATAAAAAGCCGCTTTCTGCTGCGGGTTTTCGCCATAACGGAGGTCTTGTTGTTTTTTGAATGGCAGTATCAACTGATGCGGAAAAAACACCCCTTCCTCTTCATGGCGAGACAGGTAGCCCGAAATAAATGAATCATACTCCGCTGTATGTGAAAATGCCTCCACAGATAAGCCGAAACGTAAATCCGGCCTTACATCACCATATTTATCGAGTTCCGCCAAAACATCCCCATATCTCATCGGATTAACGACCACAATTACATCCTTGTAATTTTTGGCCGCGGCACGCACCATGGTCGGGCCACCGATGTCAATGTTTTCTATGGCCTCCTCCAGCGTAACGTCTTCCCTGGAAATTGTCTCCACAAAGGGATAAAGATTTACCACGACCATATCGATATAGTTTATGTTATGTCTCTCGATTTCCCGGCGATGTTCCAACCGCTCGCGTCGGGCAAGAATTCCTCCGTGTATGAAGGGATGTAAAGTCTTCACTCTCCCCTCCAGAATTTCCGGGAAATCGGTAACCTCGCTCACTTTCTTAACCGGCACACCACCGTCCGCCAAAAGGGCGGCCGTTCCTCCTGTAGAGATGATCTTCCATCCTCTTCTGTTCAGTTCCCGGGCAAAATCCAATATCCCATCCTTGTCTGATACACTGATCAATGCAATCCTATCTTTCTTTTTCACAGATAAAACACCTTCTTCCTTTGACTTCTATCATGTTGCGACAAAATAGATCGATTGCCCGCGTATAAATCCGATGCTCGGCCGAATGTATCCTCTGTTGTAATGTTTCCACGGTATCATTCTGCAATACAGGTACGCTTTCCTGGATTATAATGGGCCCGGTATCAAGTCCTTCATCCACAAAATGAACCGTGCACCCGGTAATTTTTACTCCATGGTCCAGAGCTTGTCTTACTCCTTCGCAACCGGGGAAGGAAGGCAGCAACGAAGGATGTATATTTATAATCTTCCCCTGAAAAGCATCGATCATCACCGATGATAACAATCTCATAAAACCGGCCATTACCACCAGATCAACCTTCTCCCTTTTCAACTCGGCAACCAGGGCGCGATCATAGTCCTCCCGCTCCCGGTATTCCTTGGGATTGAGAAATAAGGCTTTAATCTCCTTTGCCTTTGCCCGGACCAAAGCCCTCGCTTCACGCACATCACTTATTACAAGAACAATCTTACCCACTATCCTGCCTTTATCAACCGCATCCATGATCGCCTGCAGGTTGGTTCCCTCTCCTGAAGCAAGGACCGCAATATTTTTCAACCGGATCATCTCCCTGTAATGCTATTATCAAAAGCCCGGACTGTAACAATCCGGCCTTGTATTAATCTTCCACAAAAAAGTATAGAATATCTCCAAATATTGTCCCATACCGCCCGGTCGGCTGTAATCAAAAAAAACTAGCTGGTTTTATGCAAATATCACTTTCCCGCCGCCGTCACCTCTTTTACCTGCAACTTCACCGATTATCCATGTCTCATTATTGTTGGCAAGACGGAGCAAATCCTGTATTTTCGGAGCATCTTTCGAAGAAACGATTAATACGAAACCAATACCCATATTAAAAACACGGTACATCTCTTCCATATCAACATGCCCTTGTTCACGAATAAAATCAAATATCTCGGGTCTCTTCCAGCTATCGGCATAGAGTCGAATATCCAACCCCGCAGGGAGTATCCGCGCAAGATTTCCGGGCAGACCTCCGCCGGTGATATGGGCCATCCCTCTGATATTAAATTTATCAAGCAGAGGAAGCACCGCCGGAATGTATATCTCGGTAGGCTTTAGCAACTCAAAGCCAAGAACGGCTTCCCGGCCGTTTTCATCTTTATAAGGCAGCCGAGTATCCAGAGAGATATTATTAACCTCTAAAACCTTTCTGACCAGAGAGAATCCGTTGCTATGCACACCTGAAGAAGCAATCCCCAGTAAAAGATCGCCCGATTCAATCGTGGAGCCGTCTATAATCAGTTCCCTCTCCACAACTCCGACGGTAAATCCGGCCAGATCATATTCGCCTCGGGGGTAGAATCCGGGCATCTCTGCAGTCTCTCCGCCCAATAGGGCACAACCCGCCTTCCGGCATCCTGCAACCACACCGGCCACAATCTGGGCCACCTTCTCCGGGTTTAGTTCTCCGACGGCCAGATAATCCAGGAAAAAAAGCGGTTCTGCACCTTGGACCAGGATATCATTAACACACATGGCCACACAATCCTCGCCGATGGTATCATGTTTGTCCATCTCAAAAGCCAATTTCAGTTTTGTCCCTACGCCATCGGTCCCCGATACTAAAACCGGATCCTGATACTTCTTGGTATCAAGTGCAAAAAGACCGGCAAATCCTCCTATCCCATGGATAACTTCAAGACGATCGGCTTTCTTGGCCAGGTCTTTTATTTTATCTATCACCTGATCAGCCGCCTCCAGGTTGACGCCGGATTTTTTATAATCAATCTTCTCTGCCACCTTATTATCCTCCTGTAGAATTATCTGGTCAGGCTTTATAACCAAATTAAACCCTCCCCTGTCTTGCAAGGGGAGGGTTTTTATCCCATAACCCCTAACGCTTCTTTTATCGAACTTCTATCTCATAAAAAGGGGCGCAAAGACCAGAGCCACGATACTCATCAGCTTGATAAGTATATTCATTGACGGGCCGGATGTATCTTTAAAAGGATCACCGACCGTATCCCCTACAACAGCAGCTTTATGTGCATCGCTTCCTTTACCTCCATGGGCTCCACCTTCGATGTATTTTTTGGCGTTATCCCACGCCCCGCCTGCATTGGCCATAAATATAGCTAATAAAACTCCGGTTATCATGGAACCGGCCAGAAGACCTCCCAGCGCTTCCGGACCAAGAAAAGGAATTACTCCTACCACGATAGGAACGGCTACAGCCATCACGCCGGGAACAATCATCTGTTTAAGAGCCGCCTTGGTACTTATATCCACACAACGCGCATATTCAGGTTTTGCCTTCCCCTCCATCAACCCGGGTATCTCCCGAAACTGCCTCCGGATCTCCTCGATGAGGCTTCCGGCGGCATTACCCACGGCATCCATAGTATGAGCCGCAAAGAAGAAAGTAATAACCCCGCCAATCAGTAGCCCCGCAATTACACTGGCATCGGTTATATCGATCCGCTCCAGACCTACGACCTGGGAGTAGGCCGTAAAGAGAGCAAGGGCCGTAAGCGCTGCCGAACCGATGGCAAACCCCTTACCTATCGCCGCAGTTGTATTTCCCAATGAATCCAGCTGGTCCGTTATCTTACGCACACCGGGATCCAGTTCGGCCATCTCCGCAATGCCGCCGGCATTATCCGCTACAGGACCATATGCATCAACCGCCACCGTCATACCTACCGTGGAGAGCATACCCACGGCGGCAAGAGCAATACCATATATGCCGGCCAGATGATATGAAACCAATATGGCGGCAACAATCGTTAAAACAGGTAATGCCGTACTTCTCATGCCAATCGCCAGACCGCCAATGATATTGGTTGCGGTACCGGTCTCCGAAGCCTTGGCGATATTTTTCACCGGCTTGAAAT
>JBASYW010000048.1:0-2375 GCA_049277715.1 Dethiobacteria bacterium
ACTCCTTGTAGTACGGACGGGCCTGTCTTTCAAAATGACGTGATAACCACCAGCCCACCCCTCTGAATAAAGATGAATTCCATCCTGTCAGTGCTACATTTTGAAACATATTTCTAAAGGAATAGAATTTCTTGTATGCCGTGATCATCTCTTGCTGCAGCACCTGCGGTTCCAACCTGGCAGGACGGTAAACCACGTGCTGTCCGTCATAAAGATGCCACTTCCTGGTTAGAAGACGCCCTTCGGCATCAAGCTGCTCAAACAGGGGGGTACCCGGAAGAGGAGTAAGAACGAGAAATTGTACCGTATCAATATGCACATCGAGGGCAAATTCCACCGTCTCGCGTATGCTTTGTACCGTATCGCCCTCGCCGCCCAGCATGAACATGCCATGGACCCCGATCCGGTGTTCATGGAGGGCACGGACAGCCTCCTTGATATCCTGGACATCCTGTCGCTTGTTGTAACTCGCCAATGTCTCCGGATTTATCGACTCCAACCCGATATAAGCCATCCTGCCGTTTGTGCGCCGCATCAGCTCGAGCAATTCGGGATCGCGGTCCACATCAACCCGTACTTGAGCCCCCCAGTAACTGGGCAAAATATCCATATCAATCATGCTCTGCAACAGCTCTTTGGCTCTGCTGCGCTTCGCCGTAAAATTATCATCAACAAAAAATACTTTTTTCTGCTTGTAGCGTTTAAGTTCCTGCAACACCAGTTCCGTGTTTCGATAACGGAACCCCCTTCCAAACATCGGGGTAACACTGCAAAAACTGCAATCAAAAGGACAACCGCGGGAGGTCATCACCGGATAAGTGGATAGCTTACCGATCAATGAAAGATCAGGGATGGGATGTGCATTTACATCCTCCCAGACATCCCGGCCCGGGTTATGGATCATCTCCGGCCCATCCCAGTAAGAGACACCCGGAATGTCGGAGGGCAACCGGCCCTCCTCGATCGACTTGATCAATGCGGGGAAAGAAGTCTCTGCTTCACCGCGGACAACATAATCGGCATTGGAGAGAGCCTCCCCGGGCATAAAAGTTGCATGTATTCCCCCGATGACCACAGGTATCTCTCTGCTCCGGGCATAACGTGCTATCTGGTAAGCTTCCGTGCTGGTGGAGGTGGTCGTGGAGATCCCCACCAGATCCGCAGCATTGATATCTCGGGGAGAGATAGAATTACCATGGCCCATCAACACCTTTACGGAATACCCCTTCTCCTTCAAAATCGTTCCCAGAAGCGGAAGACCCAACCGGGGCATCTTGACCGTCTTGTATACATGATCTCCGGGTGCCGCAGGTTCTATCATGACTATATTATTAATATGCATCTCTCTCTTTATCCTCCTTAAGGGATATTTTGTCTTGCTCTTTTATCTTTCCCAAAATATTAAGCTGATAATAGTAAAGTAAAACTTGCCAAGGGTAAATATATATCAGGGAAATCAGGACTGCTCGTAAACCCCGGGGAATATCAGGTTTAGTATACCGGGTGGTAAGGTTCGTCACCGATAAAAAAGCCTTTGAAGGAATAATCTGCAGGTAATTCATCGTCAATATAAGGGGCTTTCTTGAAAGGCCAGTTATAAGTTTCGCTTCCCACCAATTCGCCTTTATTCCATTCACCCACATATCTTATGCCGTCGGGCCAGAACAGTTCTCCCTGGCCATCAAAAAGATCCTGGCTAAAGCTGCCTTTATATTGTTTGCCATCGGGAAAACGATAGGTACCTTCCCCATTTTTCTGATCATTTTTATAGGTCCCCACGTAGACCGAACCATCCGCTTCGATCATCTCCCCCTGCCCGGATCTTTTTCCGGCTTTAAACTCTCCGGTATACTTACCGCCATCCTTGTACAGGAGAGTACCTTCACCGTGAGGTTTGCCGTTTTTCAAAAAACCGGTGTAACGGCCTTCTTCAATTTCAACCGTCTTCCTGATGTTCTCACTATCGCCCGCTTTAGTTTTATCGGTTTCATCAGATAACAGACATCCGCAGCATACCAGGATGACGAGGATCAACATCGAAACGTAAACATTAACTTTTTTTCGTAGAAAGGCTGTACCCATCATCTGCAAGTCACACCTTATACCTTGAAATCCAATCTGTTCATCTCGTTTAATACTTTGGGCACATAGTTTTGCGTTTCCGCAAAAGGCGGTATCCCGTTATATTTCTGCACATTACCCGGCCCGGCATTGTAAGCAGCCAGAGCCAGACGGGTGTCGCCAAATTTATCGTTAACACGTAAAAATAAGTTACTATCGACCCGATAACGCAAATCAACACAAGCGGCGCGATCAATGATTTTAAAACGCCGATTTCAATTGCGGCTATGCCCGAGATAATCATAAAGTCAAAC
>JBASYW010000049.1:0-2863 GCA_049277715.1 Dethiobacteria bacterium
TCTCTTTACTGCGCAAATAATCTTCATTGTGGAGGCTGGCTCTCTGCACCGTTGAACCGGCAAGTAGAACGGGTTCCAGGATGGCCACGGGGGTAATAGCACCGGTACGACCAACATTAACTTCAATATCCAGAACTTTGGTGGATATCTCCTCCGGTGGAAATTTGAAAGCAATGGCCCACCGGGGACTTCTTGAGGTGTTACCCAACGTGTTCTGGGATGTGATGGTATTAACTTTAACCACTATTCCGTCAATATCATACGGAAGAAGCTCCCTCTGCTCCTGCCAACGGCTGCAGAAAGCGATCACTTCTTCTATCCCCATGCAGTGTTCCCGGTAAGGATTAACCGGAAACCTATGTTCTTCCAGGAAATCCAGCAACTTCAGATGCGTGGTAAAGGCAGAGTTTTGCCCGGCTGCACCATAAACAAATATCTTCAAGGGTCTTCGGGCGGCAATGCGGGGGTCCAGCTGTCGAAGTGAACCGGCGGATGCGTTGCGCGGGTTGGCAAAAGGAGGCTGTTCCCGTTCCAATCGTTCGCGATTTAAGTGTTCAAAATCTTCCCGGTTCATGAATACTTCCCCTCTTACCTCGATACTTATCGGTCTCGGAAGACGGAGAGGAATCTGTCGCACGGTCTTGATATTGGCAGTAATATCTTCACCCTTAAAACCGTTGCCGCGCGTGGCACCCTGAACCAACCGTCCTTCTTCGTAACGCAGCGATACCGCCAACCCATCGATCTTAAGCTCTGCGGCGTAATCCGCTTTGGACGAAACAACCCCCCGCGTTACCCTGCGGTTAAAATCGTACAGATCGCCAAATTCAAATGCATTGTCCAGACTGAGCATTGGAACGGTATGTTCTACGGTGGAGAAATAAGGCAGAGGCTGACCGCCAACCCGGCCGGTAGGAGAATCCGGCATTTTCAGATGTGGATAACGTCTTTCAAGATCACCAAGTTCACGCATCAGGTAATCATATTCTCCATCGGTGATTATCGGATCATCGAGAACATAATAGCGATAATTATGTTCCTCTATCTGCCGTACGAGTTCCTGCATACGACTGATAGTCTCCTCTTCTTTTGGCAATGCAGACTACCCCCTTGATCAAAAATGCTCTATTTGGTTAAATGTCCATATTATTAATTATATTATCCCCCTCCGGAACCCTTCCCATATCCGTTCCAGCGGTCAAATTTACCCTGTAATCGTTCATCTGACACTACTTCCCGCATTTTCCAGGCGAAGCGGATCTTTTTAATACTTAATCCGACCAATTAATTAATATTCTATCCCTTTTCTCATCTTTATCCCGTAACCATAAGGATGCTTAACCTCTTTGATATCACTGACAAGGTCCGCAATATCTATGATCTCCGGCGGTGCATTTCTTCCCGTCAATATTACATCCACGTTTTCAGTTTTATGTTTAAGCATCTCCAACACCTCGTCTACGGTTATCAGATTAAAATCCATCGCCACGTTTATCTCATCCAAAACAATCATATCATATTCATTGCCAAGTAACGCTTCGCGTGCAACTGCCAGTCCTTCCCGGGCCATCTTGATGTCGATGGCATCGGGATTATCCCGGTCCACAAAAAAATCACGTCCTGCTCTTATTATTCTTAATCCGCCCATCTTCTGCAGAGCATTAAATTCCCCATATTCACGACCCTTCATAAAATGTATCATGAAGACGCGAAACCCGTGACCAAGAGCTCTTATTGCCTGTCCAAGCGCTGCTGTGGTCTTCCCCTTGCCATTACCGGTATAGACCATGATCAGCCCCGGCAATCTGTTTTTTTCTTCCCTCATTGGCATCCTTCCTCTACAGAGATTTTACGAAATTCCACCCGGCCTGATCCTCATCAACCTTTAATGAGGTATCTGGAGATAACCATCCTTTGTACTTCAGAGGTGCCTTCATATATCTCCGTGATCTTGGCATCACGCATAAAACGCTCCACCGGATAATCGCGCGTATATCCATAACCGCCAAATATCTGGACCGCCTTGGTGGTAACCTCCATTGCTGTCTCGGAGGCAAAAAGCTTGGCCATGGAGGAGGCTTTTCCGTAAGGCAGGCCGGCGCTCTCGAAACAGGCTGCCTGATAAGTTAAGAGGCGGGAAGCCTCGATCTTGGTGGCACAATCGGCAAGCATGAACCCTATGGCCTGGAAATTAACGATGGGCTGCCCAAACTGCTCTCGCTGCTGAGCATAATCCAGCGCCGCATCCAAAGCCCCCTGGGCAATCCCCACCGCCTGTGCGGCAATACCGTTGCGTCCGCCGTCAAGAACCGCCATGGCAATCTTAAAACCTTCACCTTCTTGTCCCAGCAGATTTTCTTTGGGAATACGACAATTATCAAAGATCAGTTCCAGAGTCGGAGAGGCGCGTAATCCCATTTTCTTCTCTTTCTTACCAAAAGTAAAGCCCGGGGTATCCTTTTCGACAATAAAAGCACTTATTCCCCTTGTTTTCTTTTCCGGTTCGGTCATGGCAAAGACCACATAAATTTCGGCACTCCCGGCATTGCTGATGAAGATCTTTGTACCGTTTAAAATATATTCATCGCCATCCAGTACTGCCGTGGCCTGTTGTGCGCCCGCATCGGTTCCGGCCAGTGGTTCGGTCAGTGCAAAAGCCCCGAGTTTCTCGCCCATTGCCAGCGGTTTCAGATATTTTTGCTTCTGTTCCTCATTGCCGAATCTATAGATCGGCCAACTGCAAAGGGAAATATGAGCGGAAAGGGTTGTTCCCGCTGCAGCCTCTACTCGTGAAAGCTCCTCGACGGCGATTATATAACTCAGGTAATCGGATCCCTCTCCACCATATTCCTCGGGCCAGAGG